>CANQOJ010000087.1 GCA_947625455.1 uncultured Clostridia bacterium
CGGTGTATCCTCCGTCTGCGGTTGTTACGGTTATTTCGGTAACGCCCTCGCCGACAGCGGTAACAAGACCGTTTTCGTCAACCGCTGCAACAGAAGTGTTTGCGCTCTTATATGTAACTTTCTTGTTGCCGGCATTTTCAGGCAGTACCGTTGTTGTAAGCTGTTCGGTATCACCTGCTTTTTTAAACTCAATGCTTTTTGGAGTTACTGTTACGCTCCTAACAGCAGGACCTTTTACTGTTATAGTGCCCGACATGGTAGTAAACGGCTGATCATCAAAATTTGAGTTGAAGAAATCGCCGTCATTTTGGGTGGGTTTTATCTCGTACGTTCCGGGCTTTGCATCATTCTTTACCTTAAACGTAACGATAGCCAAAGTACCGTTGCTAGTATAATTCCCGTGTGTTGCGTCATGCCATAAGAACGAGAACGGATTATTTTCAAATGGTCCGTTAGACGGAGCGTTTTCTGATGTGCCCTTTTCGGCAGCTTCATCTTTTGAAAAATGCCCGTTTTCAAAGCCCGTCACTTCAAAAACATCGCTGTCATACTCAAGAAGTATGTGATACGAAATAATGCCGGGATTGTCTTTCAGTGTAACTTCTACAGTAAATTCTTCGCCTGCCTCAACCGTTTTGTCTGAAACGGCAATCGCTGCGCCGCTTGAAGCAGCGAATGCCGAAGACGAGATGACAGCGGCAGTAAAGAATAATACCACCGCTAAAAATGATGCCGCAAATTTTTTCAATTCATATCTATCCTTTCATTTCCTTTATTACTGCCGTTTGTACATATATATTCTTCTGCGGATTTTGTCCACTTGTCATATATGGTACCATTTAGCAACTAATATTATACCAGAAAATAAAATTTTTGTAAATATTTTTTTAGCAAAATAGAGGCAAATAAATTAAATTTGGCAGCTTGCATAACTTTATGCAGTTTGTTTTGTACAAAATAAACACTATACATTAGTGATTATAATAATTTCAGACCGTCGATAAACCCTCACCTACTTTGTCAACGCAGTGTTTTCCGCGCGTTATGCGCGTATCTGAGACTTGACTATATATAGCATAACACTGATGACAAAGATAACCAAATCGTACTTAGCTTGACTGATTCGTTTGACGGAGAGTCGGATATTGAAGTTAAAGTCAAGATGATAAACATCAATTTCGGGCATAATAAGGCGTTGCTTGATGCCTGCAAGCCCTTGAAGGAGTATGCGTGGTTTGTGGATAAAGTCCGTTCTAATCAGCAGAAAACGGGAGATTTAGAAAAAGCGGTAGATGAAGCGCTGGAGGAATTGCCTGATGATTCGCTCGTCAAGCCGAATTGCTATAAATAGTCTCATGTTAAAATACCTGCTTTTTGATTGCATTTTCATTCCAGTAAAATTGCCGTAATTATTTAATCAATAATAATTTACAACAAAACATAGAAATTGTCAATATATTGCAACTAACCGAGCAGTTAAAACCTCAACTGCTCAGTCGGCTGACAGCGAAATCCGAGGTTTTTACTACAAACAAAACAACGCTTATTATACACAATCTATTGTGACCTAGTGCTCAAATTCCCTTGATTTTTTTGTAATTATATGATATAATTAAAAGAGTGATAAAATGATTGCCTTGACAACTATCCGGCTGCATAAGTTCCTCTCGAAAGAGATTTTTGTTTGAGTTATCTAAAAGTAAAATTCATAATGTAACTCAGTTTGTCTGTTCATCAAAAGAAATAAGGTATCAAAATAAGATTGAGAGGTGATTAAATATGTACAGCTTTTGTGCGTTAATGGTAGGAATGATATTGGGAACGCTAGGTTTTGCTGTAAGTTTTACAATAAGTAGCCGGCGTGATACAAAGCAGATTCTTGAAGACGAAGAAAACGGCTTAGGGGAAGACAACTTGGAAGAACGCCGTCATTACAGAACCGATAAATATATAGGGATATTCTTGGTGTCAATAGTGCTTTTTATAGTATTCACAATAGGCTCTTTTACAGAGGCGGCAAACTTTTTCTTAGGGATAGTTATAGGTATGGTTTTGCTAGTCGCAATTTTTCTTCCTTTCAGCCTGCTTGTGGACAGATATATACAAAGCAATTTCGTTACTAACATATTAAGTGTACTTGTTGTGTTAGCCATAACCGCATTTCCCGTGACGCTTCTTATTATGTCTATACATCAAATGAACAATTAAATATGGGAGGTTTTTATGAACGAAGATTATTATGAAGAGTTTGACAATACGACCTTTGAGGTTGACGAGGACGCGGAATCAGACGCTTTCTTAGAACTTATTGCGCCGGATTTTCTGAAGTACGCAGACGCACCAAAAATTTTAAACAAAGAAAGAGTTATGGATTTAGCAACAGCTGAGAAAGCATTAAGAGAAATTTTCAAAGATGTAAAGAATGTAAAGATAACGTCCGAGGCAAACGAGGAAATATCGGGCACAGGTTCTATATCAATAACAGCACCTGAAGCCGAAATATCCCGTATGTTTACATTTGCAGGAGTTTTATTGCTTTCTGACGGTATTGAAATCTTTCCCAGAACAGACGGTCTTGTGCAAATAGATTTCGGCTTTTATGACACGGCACTTCCAATTAACTTAAAGGGCGGTAATTAAAGAAAGGAGAAGCAAATGATAGATATTGTTGATATTGTAAACGAGGTTATCGAGATAGGAAACGACGAGTTCTCCCCTGTTTATAAGCTGAACGAGAAATCCAAGGATATTCTGTTTCAGTATTGCAAAGCAATTGAAAGTCTGTTTGACGAAAACGATGTCAAGAGTTTTACAGCCGAGGCTGATGAAGACGATATGACTATAAAGCTGTCGTTCGAGTGCAGTTATTTTAGAGTAGACAACAGCCAGAAACTAAAAGCCGCCAAGCTTTGCCAAAGAATGTTGTCATTAAAGGTAGTGTGGCTTGAAGACGAACTTATGGAAATTACATTCACATTTCCTCCGTTATGGGAAAGAGCGTAATTTTATTTCTCTATTTATTCTTTATTTATTTCTTTAAGGAGTTAGGCTTGCGAACCCGCATAAATAAACGGTTTTTGGAAATTTTTACGACCATAAAAATCGTAAAATGTTTTCTTAAAACCAGCTTAAGCAGGCTTTGTTATGCGGTTTCAGAGTTACGACCTAGACGGTTGTAAAAGAAAGAGAAAGGAGTTTAAATGAACAACAGCAGACGTCAGCGCTTAAAAGAAGCAGATAAAAAGCTCTCGGAAATAATAAGCGTTGTAGAGGACATAAAAGACGAAGAAGAAGACGCCCTCGACAATATTCCCGAAAATCTCCAGAACAGCGATCGCTATATGGAAACAGAGCAAAATGTAGAAATACTGGAGGACATTTGCGATACTTTGGAAGAACTAAGAGATAAAATAAACGAGTTAATGTGACAGAAAGGAGAGTATTTTATGAAAGCCGCAGAGCAGGAATATCTTATTAGATTTAGAGAACAATGGGCGGAGTCTAGCAATAACGGTCAAATAAGAAACGGATTATCTCCTATTTTCAGCAAGGAAAGATTTGGCGAACTTGAAGAACAATTCGAGGCTTTCAGAACTCATAAAACCGATTATCAAGAGGTTGAGGAATTTATGAAACTGTTTGACGAAGATTTTGATGAAATTTTTGGAGATAAACGGGATATGTTTATAGTTTATGATTATAAGCACGACTATAAAAATGAAACCGATTTTCTTGATATAAATACTCCCGATCTGTACTATAAAGATGTGGGAAGATTTCCTCCGTATAAATCCTTAACTCTGTTTTGTGCTTACAAAGATTTGCTTATAAATCTTGCTATGTCACACGAGGGCTTAATTTATGACAATTCTCTGGGTTGGGTTAGAGACTATCAGATAAATGCAGACAATTCCCTTGAATATTTTGTTGATTATTTTAAACACGTTTCTCAAAGAGGACTTACTGCAAGGTTTTTTCAAAGAATAGAAAAGAATATGAGAAAATTTCATGCGAATTTCAGATTATATCTCTCAAAGGATTTAATGAGGGATATAATAGAAAAACAAAATCATGATATAAATTGGGGACACGGACTTGTTTTGTGCGCCCCCGTAGACGACAAGTATATAGATAAAGAAGACGGAACGCTTATGCGTTTAGAGGATTTATATTTACCTCTGATACCCGAATAATTTCTTTATAACCGAGTCTGAATAAAAAGTTTAAAATTACCGGGCGATAAAAAGGAGTTAGTTATGGCAAATAAAGAACAATGCAGCAAGTGCGGAAAATTTTTAGATTTGTGGGATTTTCAAGAAGACTTTTCGTTAAGCCGTTTTCTGGGGTACGGCACAAAGTATGACGGCGAAAGGTTAGAGATAAAATTGTGCTGTGAGTGTATGGAGAAGCTTATTGACGAGTGTAAAATTAGTCCTATAAAAATTTAGAATAAACCACTTGACGTTATCAAAATTTTTTGCTATACTCTAACTGTAAGATAAATTACAGCGAAAGGACGTGAAAAATTATGATGTCTTACAAGAACAAAAAAAAACAAAAGGCTGACCATTATGATCAGCCTTTTTGTTTAAAACTCTATCTTCATATTTTTCAAAAATCCCTCGACATTGTTTACCGACTTGTCCGATTCATCTGTCAGAAGTCCGTCGTCTGTCAGTATCGGCGTATCGAGAACGGATTTAATTGAAACAGCAATGCTTGCGCACGAGGCAATTGCCTTTTTGGAGTCAGCGGCGTACTTGCTGTAATCATCGCCCTCGGCGCTGAATATGTCCTCCATTTTGTAGATAAGCGGCAGAAAATAAGAGTCAAGCCGCGCAAGCAGGCTGTAAAACATATATGTTCTTCTTCTGATTGTCGCGCATTGAAGCGACGCTGTTTCAAGCTGAGCCGCTATCTGTTCCGCCTCCGCTTTGTTGGTATTCGCTTTGTCAAGCTCCTTTTTCGCGGCATGACCTGCAATAAGTCCCATTACCATAAGCGCAGGACCTGCTACAAGTCCTCCCAGTACAGCCGTTCCTCCCGCCATTCCAAGACCTCCCGCAGCCAAGGAACCTCCTCCGAAAAACGCAAGCGTGGCATTTGTCGCGGCTGCTCCGCTAAGCGAGGCAATTGCAGTTCCCGTTGACGCAAACGCCAGTGCCTGCGCCGCGCCGTACGCGCCGAAAGCAGCAAGCGCGCCGCCTGCTGTTCCCGCAACCGCTCCTCCCGCAAGCGAGCCTGCAAAATTCACCATTGACTTCAGTTCTACAAAATCCTGCTTGTCAATATGCAGTTTATTTAATTCTTCAAGCCCCTCCGAACCGCGAAAATCTACGTTCTTTATTTTCGTAAATGTTTCAAGAAATTCGGATATGGTATTGTTTAAGACAAATATCTTTTCTTCACCAAGCTTGCTCAAAGCCGTTCCGCAGGCAAGCCTCTGGGCATTTATTCTTTCCGTGGACAAGTTGACAAGTTCGCTCGCGCTTTTGTTTATCTGCGTTGCGGAGTAATGATCCACTCCTGCTTTAACACCTGTTCCTATACCCAATCCGCCCGTGGCGGCGATGATACCTATAAATAAAATCGGCAGCGGCATATTTTAAACCTCCTGAAGTGAAATCAGCGTCTTTACACTGTCCATTAGCGATTTTTTGCGCTCGTTTATCTCGTTAACGTGAGCTTCTATGGTGAGATACGGCTTGTTTGTTGTCTTTATCCAGGACAGTTCTTTTTCTAAATCAAGCAGCGTGGCAATATTGCTGTGCATTTCGTGATATATGCCCTTATCTATGCTGAATTGCTTCACGATAAAATTTACAAGAACCTGTTCTTCTTCGTCAAAAGAGCCGTCGCTGTAAGCTGTCGCAAGCAAATCCCACACCAGCAGATACGGCGAAATAAACACATCTTCTTCCGATGTTTTCGTGCAGAATATGACGTTGTTTACGGCAATTCTGAGGTCCTCGGCATATTCTTTCATATCATCAGTCGAGCCGAGAGCGGATTTACATTCGTTTATAAGGCTGTCTTTTATCTGCTCAAAATTCGGATCAAGTTCATGCCCGATAGCGTCAAACTCCTCTTCTTCGCTTTGATAAATTTTACCGTCCGCCGCTATCAGAAAATATATGAGTTTCAGCGCGCTTTTTGTTGAGATGCGGGAAAAATCATAAGACGGGCGTTCGGTTTCCTGCGGCTGCTTATTGAATAATTTCTTCACCTGTTCAGTCGCCATATTTCCCGTTTGCACAGCCTTGTCCTTTACTGATTCAGCGGCGCCCTGGATATCACCCTTGATTTTTTCCGCGTCAATGTTCTTGACTTTGTCTTTTACGGTATCAACAGTTCCTTTAAGAGAATCCATGATACCTTTTCCGAAATCCGTTATCGCCATTTATATTACCTCCCAAATTAAAGTATAAGCGGAATATCCGATTCCATCAGCTCGTCAAATTCCTGCTGGTTTGTAAATTGCGGTTCTCTGCCGAGGACTTTCTGAATGATAATATTTCCGTGGATAACAAGATCCGAGTTATTTGAAGAAAGTCCTTTGTTTATCTCGTTAAATCCCTCCATAAAGGATGATATATCTTCAGCCAGATAGTTTGAAACCTTTTCGTCAAGCTGAGATTTAAATTCCTGCAGCTTCGCCAGGAAGATTTCCGCCTTTTGTTCGGACAGTAGCATTTTTTCGTGGATAAGCTGTGTTTCTTTAGCCTCGTATGAAATTTCTTTGCAGATTGCCAGTGCAGCCCGTCCTGCTCCTACATAGTTGAAGCGCGTGACAAATCTGCCCGAGAACAACACCCAGTTTGCGCCCGATTCCAATGCCGCGTGAACAGCCGCGTCAGCCGTATCCGCAAGCGAAAACGTCATACTCGCCACGGTCAGCATACGGTCTACCGTCCTGTTTTGGAACGGCATAACGCTGTCCCATGTAATTCCGTTCATATTATCATGCGCGTTTACTTCAATGATAAATCTTCTGATAAAATAAAACGTCCTTACAATGATCTCGTTAAACGCAACAGGAACAATCTGCTTTCCGACTGATTTTAAAGCCACAGACTCAAGAATGTTGCTGTTATCCGGCTTTTGGCAGAGCTTGTCCAAAAGTGCGGGAAGTTTTGAATTTCTGAACTCGGGAAGAGCGGATATTTCTTTAAACAGCGACAGGAATATTCCCAATATTCCTGCGGGCATATTCTTGTAATTGCCCTTATTGTCGACTATATTTTTGTACCATTTGTCAGAGCATTTTGCTATTTCGGCAAGTATGGGCGCTGATGCGGCAAGATGTACCAATGCTTTGACCGATTTCGGCAAATCCTCTTCTTCGACAGTTTCATCACGTTGATTTGACGCGTCAACTACCCAATTTATTATCCCTGCAATAACGGCAGGAATTAAAACTTTTGACAATTCAGCTCCGGATGTAATCTTTTCCAAATTAAAATGCCATTCGCCTTTTTTCTTTGTCAATACTCCTACCTTTAAGAAACGAACGACAACAGCGCATAAAAGCCCTATCGGCGTCGGATTGTGCGCAAGGTCTGTAAGGCAGTCTGTGATGCCTGAAATAATATTATCCATTGCAGGAACTTCAATGCCGATTTGGTTCAATATATCATTGTTTTGCAGGTTATTTAATATATCTTCAGATTTTTGTATTTTTGTATCAAGCTGTTTGACGCCTTTTTTGATAGCTTTAAAAAAGTTGTTTACGCTTTTATTCGACAGCTTAAAATCATTGTTTGTTTCAATCGAAACATCTCCGACATATACCGAGTCGATAATTCCCGATATAATACCGCTTCCGACTGCAACTGCGTAATCAAGTTTATCGGCGTTTACGGTGTTTTCTTCAAGCTGTATGTTTATCTCGTTTAATTTTGCGTTTATTGCAGATAAGTCGTCGGTCTTAACCTCAACGGGAACATCTGCGGAGATGACCTCTTGTTCTTCGGACTTTTCCTGTTCTTTCTTTAATTCCTGCAGTGTATATGTACCGCTTAATATGTCCGAAAATTGCTGTGATTCCGCCCAAGTATGACATTCATAAACTCTTGCCGCAAGAAGAGGGTGAGCGCAGTCCTGTGAAATCATGACCTGAATGAACTTGTTTGACTGCGAGTCATTTACAAATTCGTTCAAATCCACGGCTTGCTTTAAAAATTCATCGCGGTTTATGTTCTTGTATCCGTGCAGTCTGAGCATAAGATCAATATACCTGTCCGGATTGTTTTCGCAAAGTATAGCTGCTCTGTCCGCAGATAATTCGCTGCATCTGTACCATACCAACAGTGCCCGCGTAAGTGTTGTATCAAGAATATCCTGCATGCCGGGTATTTGTGGCAAATAACTGTTTTCAATTCCGTTTATCAGACTTAAAGCTATTGAATGATAAAGAAAATGTTTGCACGCAATATGCCCGCATTCATGTGCAAGCACACTGCCCAGCATTTCCGAAGGCAGTTCGTTTACAAGCCTTGATGTTATGCAGATCATGGGATAGGTATTGCCCGTAGAATAAGCGTTCAGTTCTTTTGATTTTGAATAATAAAGTTCGGGTATGGGAATATCGAGTTTTTCACATATAGGCGGCAAGAGCCTGTATATTTCGGGAAACTGATTTTCGCTCACTCTTATCGCCGTAGACATAAGATCTATCTTTTGTGCTTTTTCGTCCGTGTTTGCCAGATAAAGTTCTCTAAGCCGCACGAGTTTAGGAAAAGCGTCCAAGGCGTTGAATGCTTTTCTGTCAAGCTCATGTATATATAGTTCTGAACTATAAGGCATAACTTTACTTTCCTTTCTTGGTTTTATTTTCGGGAACAAACTCCATTATATCGTCCAGCTTGCAGTCAAGCGACGTGCAAAGTTTTTCAAGAGTTTTGACGCGGACGTCCTCATTTCGCCCGAGTTTAGCCATGGCGTTTGTAGTAATCCCCGCAAGACGGGTAAGCTCTGTCTTGTTAATGTCTTTATCTATCAGCATTTTCCAAAGCTTATTATAGCTGACAGCCATTTTAAACCTCCGTTTCTCACTTCTTCATTTGAACCGCAAATCTTTTCCATAAAACATTATAGCATATTATTTTATAAATTTCAAGATATTTTTGAGATTTTCAAGAATTTTATATGATAAAATTATCCGCTTTGCAATAATACAAATTGCAGAGCGGGAAACATATATTCAGACTGTATATAAAGCCCCATCTACTTTGTCAGCGGCACAGCGTTTTCCGCCACAGGCGGATAATGCGGGCAGGCACAAAGCCTAGCCGCAGCACCGCTTCCGCGTATCTGGGGCTTT
>CANQOJ010000088.1 GCA_947625455.1 uncultured Clostridia bacterium
AATTCTTATCATTGGTAATATCTTTAAGAGTACATATCCTCTTGACCGATTTCCCGTCACGGTAATATGACAATCCCCAGGGCGGTGCGGTAAGTTCATCAAGCGAATTTTCAAGTTCATCTGCTCCCGCTTCATCATCTTCATCAACCCCCGCATATTCAACTTTCACATTCCCGTTTACCGTCCCTCGGTCATCAAGATACTTCGGACCGCCGCTTAAGCCGCACCCGTCTGTCTCGTCCTATTACTATCCCCCCGCCATGCCGACCGCGCCCATATCCAAAGACAAGCCCGAACCTATCGATCCGAACATTTGTCAGCATAATGCCGTTATTGACGCGGGGAGATTGCCCGAAATTGACGCAAAAGGGCTTACTCAGGGCGCGCATTGTTCGATATGCAAGAAAGTACTGAACCGCAGGCGCAATATCGAAGCCATGCCGAATTATCAACCTGTAAGTGCAGCCAACGGCACGGCAGTTTATACCGACAAAAATCTCGGCGACCTTACGGTATCATATGACACCATTCCGACCGAGCAATCCGTCTACCAAACTCTTATTTCCTTCAAGGACAAATATCCTGAGGGCACGATATGTACCGACGCCGAGAACCGCTATATCTCCGAGAAAGTTTTCCCAAACGTAAAGTTCACGGGATTTGGCTGCGTTGCGTTTGCGCTTGAATTGTCCGACGCGGCGTTCGGAGATTTGCCCGGAAGATACTCGTTTGATTACGACAATGTAAGAGTTGGCGACATTATACGCCTTGACAACGACAAGCACAGCGCGATTGTCCTCGCAGTCGACAACGATACCGTAACCATCGCCGAGGGCAACTACAACGGTACCGTGCACTGGGAGAGAACGCTCAACAGGGCTGACGCGGTGAACGACTGGAATTATATCATCACACGCTACCCTACTAGTGGCTAGAAATCAAGAAGCTAGAAGCTAGAGTTTGAACTAAGGCAAGATTTGAAAAGGAAAACTGGCTTTGACTTCAACTCTAACCTCTAACCTTTTAATCTCTAGCTTCTAGAAGGTGAGAAAATGGGACAAAACAGAAAACTTCTTATGCGCATTCTTTCGGGTACGCAGGACAGTTCAATAAGATTTGCTGAACTTCAGAAAATTCTTGAACTGCTTGGTTTTTCGGTAAGAATAAAAGGCGACCACTTTATTTATACTAACCCCAAAACAGAAGAAATTATTAACATTCAGCCGCTTGGCGATAAGGCAAAACCGTATCAAGTAAAGCAAGTGCGGAATATTATTCTTAAGTATAGGCTTGGAGGAGATTTGTAATGTACAAATATGAAATCATCATTTACTGGAGCAACGAGGACGGGCGTTATATCGCCGAAGTTCCCGAACTTGCAGGCTGTATGGCGGACGGTGCGACAATGGACGAAGCTTTGAAAAACGCCGATGTTATCATCTCCGAATGGCTCGAAACCGCAAAATCGCTCGGACGGGATATTCCCGAACCTAAAGGGAAACTTGCGTTCGCCTGAAATTTGTTTATATTAGGAGTAAAACTATGAAAAAGTACAAATCATGTTTCTTAGCGTTAATTACGGCATTTTCGGTATTGCTTGCGGGTTGCGCAGAGCAGACCGAAACACCGAGTGTTGACATTTCGCAGAGTTCATCACAATCCTCGGTTGTTTCCCAAAGTTCACCAAGCTCAACCGTTTCCCAAAGTTCATCATCTGCCGACAGTTCTTCAAGTTCATCATCAAGCGCCGTCGACAGTTCGTCGAGCGTTGCTTCAAGTACATCAACCGTTGCTTCAAGTTCTTCAAGTAAGTCATCATCAAGCAGTGTGACTTCTTCCAGCAAAGCAACTTCTTCAACTTCAAGTAAACAAAGTTCATCTTCCTCCAGCAAAGTAACTTCCTCATCTTCTAGTAAGTCAAGTTCATCTTCCTCCAGCAAAGTAACTTCCTCATCTTCTAGTAAGTCAAGTTCATCTTCCTCCAGCAAAGTAACTTCCTCATCTTCTAGTAAGTCAAGTTCATCTTCCAGCAAGTCAAGTTCGTCAAGCAAGGTTACTTCATCATCTTCCAGCAAACAAAGTTCATCTTCATCTTCTAGCAAGTCAAGTTCTTCAAGTGTTGCTTCAAGTACATCAAGTAAACAAAGTTCTTCAAGCAAACAAACTTCATCTTCCTCTAGCAAGGTAACATCTTCATCTTCTAGTAAGTCGAGTTCATCTTCCTCTAGCAAGGTAACTTCTTCATCTTCAAGCAAGTCAAGTTCATCTTCCTCTAGCAAGGTAACTTCTTCATCTTCAAGCAAGTCAAGTTCGTCAAGCAAGGTTACTTCATCATCTTCCAGCAAACAAAGTTCATCATCTTCAAGCAAGGCAAGTTCATCTTCATCAAGCGTTGCTTCTTCATCTTCAAGCAAAGTTAGTTCGTCAACCACAACAACTTCATCATCAACCCCAACTCCCGCCCCCATAACAGAGCAATCCGTATATGAAAAACTTATTTCATTCAAGGACAAATACCCTGAGGGAACTCGGTGTACAAATGAAGATAATGAGTACCTATCAAACGTTCTTCATATGAGAGGCTACGGTTGTGCGGCGTTTGCGTTTGAATTGTCGGACGCGGCATTCGGAGATTTGCCGGGGAGAGAACTGCACGAGTTTGATAATATAAGAGTCGGGGATATTATAAGAGTCGAAAACGGCAATCACTCCGTTGTTGTCCTTGAAGTGTACAGTGATAAAATAGTCGTCTGTGAGGGCAATTTCAACAGCTCTGTTCACTGGGGAAGAGAAATCAGCAGAACCGATACATCAAGTTGGACTTACATACTCACACGTTACCCTGACTAAAGGCTATAGTTATGAAATTTGATTTTAATGACGGCATATTGACAGGTTGTTCGGAATGTGCAAGTAATATTGTTATTCCAAAAGGCGTGAAAGTTGTCGGCAACAACGTTTTTGAGAACTGCACAAACATTGAAAGAATAAAACTACCCGACAGCGTGAACTATATCGGCGGCAGCGCTTTCAAGGATTGCACAAACCTCAAAAGCGTCAATATCCCGAACAAAGTAACCGTAATCGGTCAAAGCGCTTTTGCAAACTGTACAAACCTCACAAGCATAAACTTCCCCGACAGTTTGACCGTAATCGGTCGAGGTGCTTTCAAAAATTGCACAAGCCTTAAAAGTGTAACTATTCCAAACAGGGTGACCAAAATCGGTTGGGGTGTTTTTGAAGGCTGCATAAATCTTGAAAACGTTAATATTCCCGACAGTGTTCTCGAAATCAACGAAGACGCTTTCAAAGGCTGTACGAAACTTGTAAGCATTTCTTACAAAGGCAAGACGTATAAGAACAGCGTATAGTTATTGTGTCCGCGCATTATTTAGATTGTTTTTAGAGGAAAGAGCGTACAAAACCACTAGGTTTTGTACGCTCTCCTAATTTCAAAACAATCTAAATAATCCGCAAAGCGGATACCTTTTACCGATTACTTTCCACTGTATACTGCGTGCGTTAGTCAGTTTGTCAAGTAGCCAAATCTTCTTTTGGAATCTTCCTGTAAAGGGTGAAAAACATGGTTGTAAAGCACGCCAGCCCGCCTACAACGTTTGAAATAGGCTCCGCGGTGAAAACGCCGTCCGCTCCCATTCCTAAGCGCGGGAGCATTATTGTAAGCGGAACGACGATTATTGCCTTTCTTAACAGCGAGAAGAAGATTGCGCGTTTTGTACAGCGAAGCGCGGTGAATGACGATTGTCCCGTAAACTGCAACGCCATAAAGCAAAAGCCGAAAAAGTATATCCCCAGCGCGTGCGCGCCAAGTTCAATAAGCTCCTCATCTGACGTGAATATCGAAACAATGGCATGCGGAAACGCAAGCACAACCACCCATGCAACCATTGTATACGCTATCCCCACAAGCGCCATAAACTTTATCCCGCTTCTGACACGCGCATATTTTTTAGCGCCATAGTTGTACCCGATAACAGGCTGAGAACCGCCCGTGAGCGACTGTATCGGCAGTGTGAATATATCTCTCACCGAGTTTATGACCGTCATTACTCCGACGTACATATCCCCGCCAAACTCGCGCAGCGTCCTTGTACAAACCGCCTGAACCATACAGTTTGTGCCTTGAACTATAAATCCCGAAAGTCCTAGCGCCGTTATGCTCTTAATCAGCTTAAAGTCGGGTATTAGCGAAGTTTTTCGTATGCGGAAAAGAGTTCGTTTTCCGAAGAAGAATGAAACCGCCCAGAATGCCGAAACAGCCTGACTTATTACGGTTGCAATCGCCGCGCCCTCAATGCCCATATCGAGCGCGAATATGAAAATCGGATCCAGCACAAGGTTCAGCGCCGCGCCTATGAAGATTGTCAGCATTCCCGTTTTAGGAAAGCCTTGGGCGTTGATAAATCCGTTAAGTCCTGTCGACAGCATTGAAAATGTCGTTCCCAAAAGGTAGATTTTAAGGTACGCGTCAGCATAGACATAGCTCTCGTCACTTGCACCAAAAAGGTACAAAACGGGTTTTCTGAATATCATGCACAATATGCAGATTATAACAGAGCTTACCGTAAGAAGCATAAAGCTTTGCCCTAAAATTTTCTCGGCGCGCTTGTCCTCTTTTGCGCCCCGCGCAATTGAAAACAACGGCGTACCGCCCTGACCGAAAAGGTTTGTGAACGCCGCGATAAACGTTGTAAGCGGAAACGCCAGACCTATCCCCGTAAGCGCCATATCTCCTATGTCGGGAAGATGTCCTATGTATATTCTGTCGACAACATTATACAACAGCTGAATAAGCTGTGCAAACAGCAAAGGCACGGACTGCGCCAGTATGTTCTTCCAGACCTTACCTTGGGAGAAGTCGTTTTTCATTTTTCATCACATCTTTCTACAATAGCGCTGGCGCTGCAGACAGTTGACAGTGTACAATGTACAGTATTCAGTAAATGGTATCCGCTGGCGCGGATATTATTAGATTGTTTTGAACATATAAGAGCGTAAGTCTATCGGTGGTTTGTGTGCGTTTAATCCCAAAACAATCTTAATCGTCCGCGAAGCGGACACATTCTACTGAATACAGCGTTATCCGACGAAGGAGGATAATGCGTCCACTGTACACTGTATACTGTTGTTGGCGTCCATATTAGTGTTCAATTCTTTTCCGTACAGAGTTGTAGCATGCGAAGAAAGCAGGTATTAAAAACAAGTCAGCCAACAACCACGCCATGGGGTTTGCGAAACAAACTGCGTCAAACCCGAATTTCGGCACGAATAACAGCGCGACAGCGCCTCTTGCGGCAAGCTCGAAAACTCCCGCATACAGCGCAACCTGCGAAGAACCCATGCCTTGTATCATGAACCTTACTATGTTAACGAATGCAAGCGGAATGTAGAACAGTGCGTTTATTACGAGAAAATGCTGTGCGTAATTTCTGATAAGTTCAATGTTCTCCGCTGTCTTTGGATCTGACGCGTCAAGAAACAGCGCCGACAAATCCCCTCCGAAAAAGTATGCGATAATAAGCGCGGTTATTGACCAGATTATCCCCAAGAGTATGCAGTCAAACAGTCCGCGCTTTACTCGTTTTAGTTCGCCTGCGCCGATATTCTGCCCGCCGTATGTCGCCATGGTGCTGCCCATTGCGTCAAACGGACAGCACATAAACTGACCGACCTTATTGCCTGCCGTGACGGACGCCATATAAACCGCTCCAAGACCGTTTACGGCAGTTTGCAGTATAATAGTGCCTATCGCCGTTATCGAATACTGAAGCCCCATAGGAAGCCCTACCGCGCATAATCTGCCGACATAGTAAAAGTCAAGTTTTAAGTCGGCTTTCGTCAGATGCAATATTTCAAACCGCTTGATGATGAAAATCAAACACAAAAGCGAAGAAAATGCCTGCGAAACAACCGTTGCCCAGCCTGCGCCCGAAACTCCCATTTTAAGCACAACTATTGTGAATATGTCAAGCGCAATATTCAAAAGGCTTGAGATAACGAGAAAGATAACAGGCGTTTTGCTGTCGCCTAGCGAGCGGATAAATCCCGATAGAATATTGTATAAAAATGTCACGGGAATGCCTAAGAATATCACGAAAATGTAATCATATGCTTCTTGAAAGACATCTGCGGGCGTGTTCATCCATTCGAGTATCTTCCCGCAAAGCAGGCAGGTTGCCGTTGTCAGCACCGCCGCAAATGCAATCGACACCCAGACGGTGTTGCCTACATACTTTTTAAGCTCGGCTATTTCTTTAGAGCCGAATTTCTGCGCTACGGGAATAGCAAACCCCGCGCACATTCCTATTACAAACCCCAGGACGAGAAAATTTACAGAGCCTGTCGAGCCTACTCCCGCCAGAGCGTTTAAGCCTATATAACGTCCGACAACAATGGTATCCACCATATTGTAGAATTGCTGAAACAGCATTCCCAGAAGCAAGGGAAGCATAAATCCCAGAATAAGCTTCATGGGATTGCCCTGCGTTAAATCGCGGACAGAAGTTTTTGACATACAGCCATCACCCCTATATACAGTATAAAGTGTACAGTGTACAGTATTCAGTAATCGGTATCACTTTGTGATATATTTAGATTGTTTTGGGATTAGGAGAGCGTATTTCTTTTGAGCGTTTTACGCTCTTATATGTTCAAAACAATCTAAATAATCCGCGAAGCGGCACATTAACTGTTTACTTTCCACTTTCCACTGTATACTGTCTATAAATTCTGTTTTCGGTTATTTCTTTTCCGAGAACATGACTTACTTCCCATATATCGGGCGCGTTTGAATGACCTGTGAGGGCAATTCTGAGCATATTCGTTATATGCACGATACTGCCCTTATACTGTTCGGGGTTTTTCTTGTAGTCCTTTGGCTTTACGGCAAAACCAAGTTCCGCCGTCAATGCCTTGACTTTTTCAAACCAAGCCGACTGGTCGTCATTATGGTCATATGACGAGAGGTATTTTTCAAAGAACAGCTTTCTCGTCTCCTCGTCAACCTCTTCGGGCATTTCGTCGTAAACCTTGAACGTCTCGTCATAGTAAAACGCCATAAACTCGCAAGCCTGTTTCCAGCTTATTATGTCCTTACGGGGATTGTTACCGCTTTTTCCGACATTGAGGGCGTTTTTCGTTCTTTCGGGGTACTTCTTCAAAAGTTCTGCAAAATCCGCGTTATATTTTTCGCACCAGCCGAGCCACTTTTCATAAACCTCGTCAGGCTTCATTCTGCCGATAACTTCTTTTGAAGTGTTGTTCAGCTTGTCGAGGTCAACAAGCGCGCCCGAATTTGACATCTTGTCAAGCGAAAACTTGAAGTCAAGATAACTGCTCTCGGGATTTGCAATACGCCATTCCTCAAAATTAGAGTTCAGTATTGTAAGCAGAAACTCCCACACTGCCGTCTGGTAAATGCCCTCTTTTTGATAGTATTCAAGCGAAAGTTCGGGATCTTTGCGCTTGGAGAGTTTGCGTTTTTTGCCGTCCTCAAGCTTCTGGAGCGTTGCCGTATGGCAGTATATGGGCATATCCCAGCCCAGTTTTGTGAACAGTTCAACGTGCATAGGAAGCGACGCAATCCACTCGTCGCCGCGGATAACGTGAGTTGAGCGCATTAAATGGTCGTCAACAACGTGCGCGAAATGATAAGTCGGTATGCCGTCGCTTTTAAGCAGAACAAAGTCCATATTATTTCTCGGCATCTCCAGCTTTCCGCGTATCGCGTCCTCTACGCAGATATATTCGTCTGTTTCCTCTCCTCTGTAACGCAATACCCACGGCTTGCCCTCTGCGATATTCTCCTTTATCTGTTCAAGAGTAAGCGAACGGCTTTTCTGCGCATATTTGCCGTATATGCCGGGGTTTTCCTTGTTTTCCTCCTGTTCTTTGCGGATAGCCGAAAGTTCATCTTCCGTCAGAAAACAAGGGTACGCAAGACCTTGCTTTGTGAGCTGTTTAGCGAAAACGTGGTAGATTTCCTTACGCTGACGCTGGCGATACGGACCGTAATTTCCGTTATCGCCGTCAGATACCGCGCCCTCGTCGAAAATAACGCCGTAGAAAGCCATTGAGTTTATGACGGTATCAACCGCGCCCTCAACCTCGCGCTTGTTGTCCGTGTCCTCAATCCTTAAATAGAACACGCCGCCTGACTGGTGCGCAAGTCTTTCGGCAATTATCGCATTGTACAAATTTCCCAGATGAACAAATCCCGTAGGAGACGGACCTATTCTCGTAACGCAGGCATTTTCGGGGAGAACGCGCTTTGGGAAGCGCGTTTCCATGTCGTCTGCGGTAAGCTTGGTTTCGGGAAACAAAAGTTCAGCAAGTGCGTTGTAGTCCATATTTTTATATTCCTTTCTTTTATGTCAATTTACTCGTACATTATATATTGTACTCTTTTTCGCAAGTTTTGTCAAGCAGATTTTTCAGACTGCCGATAAAGTACACCCGAAGCCTCGGCGAAAACTACTTTTCCTCCAAAACCGCCCCCGCTCCGAGGCGGCGAAACCACTGCTGACGCAGTGAGTCTGCTTCTTCCAAAGGCTAAGAGCTTTGAGCGTGAAAGAACTTATGTTGATATTTAGTAGTTCGTATCTGACAGAACTTGCGCAATAAGCCTTTGGAAGAAGCAGACTTAAGGCTTTAGCCTTTGTTTCGCCGCCTCGGAGCGTGGCTTCGCTGTCGGGCGTTGTTTTTCTACAGTCTAAACGGCGGCGCAAATTTGCACCGCCGATAAAGCAACTTTACCTTTTCAAAGAGCGCTTCTAGAGGTTAGAAGTTAAGAGGCTAGAGGCTAGAATTTAAATCAAACCTGATTTTCCTGTTTAGAGCGCGTTTGGTCGGGCGCGCTCCGGGGTGCAGCCACTCAAATTCGCGCAGCGAATTTGACGCGCGTTGCGCGTGGCTTTGGCGAAGCGGGAGCAACGCTTCGCCTATCAAAACAACTTTTCCGCTTCGCCAAAGCCGTGGCTGCACCCCCGGAGCGCTCGGACGTGGTTTGGAGGGAGAAGCGCGTTTGTTGCCTTGCGGTACAAACAACTTTTCCTGTTTAT
>CANQOJ010000089.1 GCA_947625455.1 uncultured Clostridia bacterium
GACCGCAGCGCAATGTCAAATGAACTTTGCAAAATGCGCGATGAAGGAATGCTTGATTTTCACAAAAATGAATTTACACTTTATGTGGTATAGGCACTTTGGACGGCGGTCTGTATTCGCTGTCGTTTAAGCTGCACCCCGCTAGGAACGTTGCCGCAAGCACAACGGCTATTATATTCTTTATGTTCTTCTTCATGTAATTTCCTCCAAATTTATGCGCTGTGAACAATCGGTGTTTTTTACTATTATACACCCGTTGATAGCGTTTGTGGTCTGCAAGTTAGTGATACTAACTAATTTTTTACAAAATAATGCAAAGCGCAGAGGCTTTTATTATAACATATTGTTACAAGAAAATCAACATTTTTTTCAATATAGTCAATTGCCAGCAAAATAAAAAAATCCGGACTCCGATCAAAACGATCAGAGTCCGGATTTATGTTTTATCAAGGTTCGGGTTGTGTTTCTTTAATAACTTCTTTGCGTTTGTGGGTTGGCTTCTTGGGTATCATTGAGTAAGGTTCAAGTTTATTGACTTTCTGCGCGCGAGTCATGCCTCTTTGAATGAAGAACGCTTTATCGAGTTCAAGCCCCATAACGTCGATAGCGGAGATGTTTGCTCTTTGAGCGATAAAGTCTATCGTTTCAAAGTCCGTTCCGCCGAGATACAAAACGTTGTCACAGTTGTTGACTATCGTCATTCTTTTAGGCTCCTGATAGATTGTATCAAGCTGTGATATGGACTGAAGAATTACGCTGGTCGAAATATCGCGGCTTCTGATAACGCTGATAAGCTTATCGAAATCTTCGATACGGCAGTTGGTTGCAAAGTCGTCGAGAACAATTCTCACGGGAATGGGAAGGCGTGAATCGGGCTGTTTATCGGCGGTTTTGATAAGCGTCTGGAATGCCTGAGCATAGAAGATGTTTACAATTCTGTCAAGCGAACGGTCAGAGTCGGAAACGTTCAGAAATACGGCGGTTTTCTCAAAGCCCATGTTCTCAAACCTGAATGTCGAGGGCTTTGTGACCATTTCTCTTGCGGCGTCAAATTCAAAAATCGAAAGCGGGGCTTCAACGAACATCAAAACCGAACTCCATGTTCTGTCGGCTGCGAATGTGCCTCTTATCATTGCGTATCTGCGCGCGGCAAGCGATTCGGGCTTGTTTACGCAAAGTTCTTCGAGAAACGGTATTCTGTTCTGTGAAGCTGCCTGAACGGACATCAGCTTGAATACATCGAGTACGGACGCCAGATTTTTGGCTTTGTCCTCTAGTTCTTCGAGTACGTAGCTGATAAGGCATGACGTAAATTGCCTTGCCTGTTCCGTCCAGAAAGGTTCGTGTGTGTCGAGCATAGGAATAAGGGTATTTGTTATCGAAACTATATCCGTATCGTTGTAAGTCTCTGCGCCGTTTTTCTTTATCTTCCCGACAAAGCGAAGGGGATCGTATCCCTCGCCTTTTTCGGGGTTGATAAGGTCAATGTTGTAGACTTTGTAACCGCGCCTTATAAGGTCGTTTTTGCACATTCCGTAAAGGTTCGATTTTGTATCGGCGACTATAAAACTCTCGTCGCTGTTCATGATATACGGGATAACATATGATCCCGTTTTGCCTCCGCCCGATACCCCGACTATAAGGTCGTTGTTGTTCAGGTGTGTTTTGCGGGAGTTGCTTTCAACTCTCACGTCCGCGCCGAAGCATCTTACTGTTTTATTTTCTCTTTTCATTTTTGTATCTCTCCTTGTTGAATATTTGGTTTTTGTTTCGGTTTTCATATGTTGTTCTCCTTTTTGTTTGTATCGGGAAGTTTGAAAATCCCGATTTTGGTTGCCGCGCCGAAGTCCTTTGCTTCTTTTGCGGTCATATAGCAGTCGTCTTTCGTTTTAGCAAAAACGTCGTCTATCTTTTGCCCGGTGCGCTCGGAAATAAGTTCTGCAAGTTCCTGACGGCAAGCCATAAGGTTGTTGAAATCCTCCTGCAGTGACAACGGTTTTCTTCCCGCCAGATCTCCTCCGCCGTAGCTTGGATCATGTATCATAAAGCGTGAGTGCGGGAGCATTATGCGCTGTTCTCCCTGCAGGAAGATTACTGCGCCCATGCTTGCCGCGATTCCCATGCAAACCGTGTTCACGGGCGAACTTAGTCCGCGTATCGTATCGCAGACAGCAAGTCCTGCGTCCACGCCTCCGCCCGGACTGTTGATACAAATAGTGATAGTCTTTCCGGGCGCGTCGGATTCAAGAATTAAAAGCTGTGAAATCAATTCTATAGCCGAATTTGAGTTTACTTCGCCCGTGAAAAACAACACGCGCCTCCTGAACATTTCGTCGTTCAGATCCATTGTTTCTACGCCTTTGTAGGTTTCTTTCGTAATGTGTGTGAGCATAATAAATGCCTCCTTGTAAAAATTTTTTAGGTTTGATGTTCTGCGGGGTTTTAAACATCATGCTTCGGTGAAGTGACGCAGTATAATTTTTGTATTACGAATGTCAAGATTGCAAAGAGTATGTTGACTGAAATGTTTGGTGAACAGATATAAAACGTTTGCCGAAATACGGAATTAACGGCACTTCACGAAGCGGTGATATTCGTCAAAATGAAAACCCGCATGGCGGCTTTGCTGCCATGCCTCGCGCTTCAGCGCCCCGAAACTTCCGCACTGCGTGCGCCGTCTCGGAGGTGTTTTTCATACAAACCTTTTCTTTCAAAACAAGAACTTCGACCATAGCGGCTGCTATGGTCGCCCAAATTCGGAGGAGATGATTGTCCGGTATAACGTTAGCGATACATAGCCCGGCAGAGTTGTTCTATGGGAGATACAAAAATTTTATCCCGGTAAGACGATCTTTTTCAGTTAATTAGATTAAATAAAATTTTTGTCGGGAATGTTGATTACTAAAACCTTAGGGCGCGGAGATTTTTTGAGTTCAGCGCTGCGGAAAGCCTTGATTTTTACGGCGAAAAGTGCTATAATAAACGCATGGGGGTATGCGAAAATGACCACATATGAACTGCTTAATTTGAAGCCGAAAACGTTAAAAGACATAAAAAAGAAAGGCGTTCTTGTCTGGAATGCGGACGAGGCAAAATCCGCAGATGATAAAACCTTGACCGACGTTTTCTGCAAAGTCATGGGCGAGGGCTACGACGGCTTTTCAAGCGATACACAGCGAGAAGCAATAAAGGCGGTTATGCGCGGAGAGGACGTTATCGCAATTATGCCGACGGGCGGAGGAAAATCCGCATGCTTTCAGTTTCCGGCGGCGGTGAGATACGGCACGGTTGTTGTCGTAAGCCCGCTTATATCCTTGCTTCGTGAGCAGGCTCAAAAAGCGCAGGTACCTGCGGTTTATGTATCGCGCCGAAACATAAATTCGCTTTCAAAAGACAACGCAAATGTAAGGCTAATTCTGGTGTCGCCTGAAACATTGAACTCGCCAAAATTTGTGCGCTTTGCGCGGGATGTGCTGGAGAATATCTCCATGCTCGTAGTTGATGAAGCGCATTGTGTTGCGCTTTGGGGAAACACATTCAGACAGGACTATCTGAACATAGGTCGTTTTTTCGACAGGACAGGAAAACGCCCGCAGGTAATCGCGCTGTCCGCAACGCTCACCCCGTCAATGATTGATACCGTCAAAAGCGTCCTTAGAATGAAAGATGAAAACTTGTTTGAAACCTACGGAAACCTCACTGAAAACAAGAAAAAAGCGCTTTTTATGCGCGGCAACATTGACCTGTCGGTAATCGAAACAAAACCTGACTTTGACAAAAACCCGATACCGTCCGAAAAATATATTCATCTTAAAAAAGATTTGCTTCCCTCAAAAAATGCGGTGATTATTTTCTGCTCGCATGTAGATACGGTAAATCTTCTGCACAGCAAGCTGAATGATGATCCATTCATCAATAAAAACTATGAAGTTTTAAAATATCACGGTCAGATGGACAGCGAGCAGAGAATTAAAAATCAAAACGCATTCTGCGGGTTTGACTTCGGGAAAAAGAAAAACGAAAAAGCGCCGAAAAATAAAGTTATGGTCGCGACAAATGCATTCGGTATGGGCATTGATAAGCAGGGTATTCCGCTTATTATTTTCTTTGAAATCCCGCATGACGTTGAAAATTACGCGCAGGAATTTGGACGCGCGGGGCGCGGAGGAAATCCCGCGCAGGCGATATTGTACTTCAGTGAAAATGACATAAAGCGGGTTAAAGCCGAACAGTCGACCGAGGAGGACGATTTTGAAAGAACGCTGTTACAGCTTCGGTTCAGCGTGCTTGAAGAAAATATCGTCAATTCAAAATCTCGGAGCATAAAAGATTTCATAGCCGATTATTTTGTAAACGAAAGCAGATATGTCGCCCGTTATTTTAAATACAACGAAACGGAACTCAGTTTAGAAGAATTTCAAAATCAGCTTGCCGAAAATAATAAAAAGTTAAGTGAACCTTATCGTTTTCCCGACGAACTTTATATAAACGTCTGCCCGCCCGCTTACAGCATAGAACGCGGAGAATATACCGAGGGAACTCCGATAATCAACACTGCCTACAAGAATTTGCGTGACGAAATCACGCTGCGCTCACGCGTGGATTATTTAGATCTGATGACGGCTAACGCGGTATATACCTACGGATTTAACGGCAAAAAACGGATAACCGCAGAGGACGTTTTGCGGTTGCTTCTGGGAGATGAAAACGCAAAGTGCGATAAACGCGAAATTGACGAAATCCGTAAGCGCATAAACAGGCTGCGCAAAACCGAAATCACTTTATGGCGCCCTGTCGGATTGTTCCGCGACACAAACGGTGATTTGTTTTCAAATATCAACGGCGTTTTTCTTGAACTTGACGTTGATAAATCGGATAAAAATGTTTTTATTTATAAAACAACTCCCCCGCTTTTTAAGTATGCGGAAGTTTGCAACGGCGAATTGTTCGCCATTGACAGGTCGTGGCTGAAAATTGTCGGCAGAGGCAAGCTGAAAAAACAGCGGATACTTGACAATTCGCTTGAAAGCGTGAAGCTTACGACGTTTATTGCATGGCGCGTTCATCTGCTCGGACAATATCGTTCGACATGGCAAACGGCACTGCGCGAATACCGCGAGACAGGTAAAATCAACCCAAGCGAAACGGAGAAAAAGACTTACAGCACTATTCGCTTTGAAAACAGCGACAGCCGGCGTAAATCAATGTACGATATTTTGCAGTCAGACGTCAGTGATAACGAGAAAAAGCAGGAGATTGTAAACAAGGTGCGGGTGATTTTGGATTACTACAAAAACCGCGAAATTATTGCGGGATACAAGGAAATAACCGCATATAACCGGACGGTCGGCGTTCAGCTCGGCGAAACTGCAGAGCCTATTAAGAAACTGCCGAAAGCGTTTTATTTCTGCGAAAGCGAGACGGCGAAAAAGCTTATCACGGGAGATTACAAATTAAAAACGCGCAACGAATATTTCACGCTTACAGCCGAGCGGAAACCTGACTATTTTGATTTGATGATAACGGGCGTGTATTATGCACTTGGAAATTTCAAGGGATTTGACGCGGACATTGCTCCAAGGCTTGTCTGGACAATGCTTACGGGCGACGCTGAAGCAGAGCCGTCGGACGATATTTCGGACGAAATCAGAAATAGGATAAATATGCTCAAAAATGAAACCATGATTAAATTAAAGGGCGAAAGGAAAAAGTCGCCGTTTTTGCGGGATAACGTTGTAAAAGAGGACGTAAACGGCGAGCGGAAACAGATGACCATTCCCGAATCGAAGATTTATGACAGTGCGGACAAGAAAACGGAACTTTTGAAAATCAAGTCGTCGCTTATGTACATAAAATCCGCGAAACAAGGCGGAAAGCGTATCCCCGACACTATCGACCATGTAATAATAAAGCATTTTGTAACATGGCAAGTGCTTCGTGCTTTAGCGCATAAAGAAGAGCGTGTTGTGCTGACGTTAAATGAAACCTCCGACGGCACGGAAATTTCGTCGGAGATGTCCGAAAACTTCACGCCGAAGGTTTTCGTACACTGCACAAAAAAGCATGTCCGCGAAAAAGCCCTCGCTCCGATTATAATGCACTTAAAGCGCGAGGGAATAGGACGAAAGGTGCTGTTAGAGGTAAGATGTTAGAGGTAAGAAATAAGAGGGCAATCCGTTTTACGGATTGCCCTTATTTTAGCTTTGCCGGCAAAAAATCTCCGCGCTCTAAGGATCAAGAAATCAACTGCTCCCGGCAAAAATTTTATATATTTAATCCGAACAAAATTTTTGTATCTTCCATAGTATTCACCTAATTGTCTATGTATCGCTAACGCTTTAGCGGGTTTCGGGTTACCGGGTTTTTATTCACCGGGTGCTGCCATATAGCCATATGGCAGTAGTATTTTTTATGTATAGGCTTAGAATGATAAAAAAGTTTCGAGAAAGGCGTGATAGAAAAATATTAACGAAACATATGAAAGGTGTGATGCAAAAAGCGCCCGCAGGTCCGACAGCGCCTGAGGGCGGGCAGTTCAGCTGTCAAAAAATTTTTATAAGAGGTAAAAACTATGACATTAAACGAATTTAAGCAAAGATACAACAACGGCGCGCGCGTTATAGACGACAAGGAAACAATAATAAATGTCGTAAATTCAATGGCGTGCCTGCCGACAAGCGAAATGTATTCGCCTACGCTTACGTATACTCCACGCAGCAGTGATACAAAGGTTTATCTGCGCAATAAGGCGCTGGGATACTTTGAAAACGTCCTGAATGACAAAAATCTGCCGGAAACGCTGCCCGAACTTTTGATAAAAATATCGGAACGCTTTAAGAAAGTTCAGATTCCCGACGAGGTAGAAAACACATATACTTACTTGGCGCAGTTAGCCGAGGGGCGTATACTGAAAACACATGAAACCAACAATATATAAAGGAGAATGGATATGAAATTAGATAAACAAGCTTTATTATCAAGGTTAAACGCACCTATGACGCAGTCGCTGTTTATGAGCATGCGCCTAAAGGATTACTACGAAACCCTGGCGGATATGCTCGAAGATGACAGCTACAGAGGGCTTATGAATCGCTTTCGCGAATATCTCAGACTTGATCCGCAAATGCACGTTTACCGCGGGTTTTCGGACAACGGCACAGATTCGTATATTCAGCCGTATATGGATATCACTGTCGGCGAAATGCTGAAAAATGCGGCTGCTATTATGTACTCAAACAATACTATACCCTCAAGAAAGCTGAACAGCCGCTGGTTCAAAGCGGCAAAGGAAATCATTGACTGGACTTTGATAAAACCGATAATTGCGGTTTACAGAAAAAACAGTATAGTAAAAGACAATGCAATTGAAGAAAGGAGTGACGAATATGACGACATTAGAGGCGCTGAAACAGCGCAGCCCCATAACATCTGACCATGCTACAATTCGCAACACAATTAAGATACTGGCGCAGGCGCCGCTGGAGGCGCTGTTCGACGAAAAGAACTCTTTCCGGGATAACCCGGAGGAGTTCATGCGGTTTTTTAGATATAATCTTATCCGCAGAAAAAGTGAGCTCCCCGAAAATCTTGGGGAGCTTATCTGCAACATACAATACGAAGATTACACTTTCGACACGCTAGCCGAATTATGTAAAGCGCTTGCGGCATTGTGCGAGGGGTATATGGTAAATTCATTCGGAGGAGACTGAAATGAACGGAAAAAGGATAAAAAACGTCAATGAATTGCTGGCGGCGAAATCCGCACGCGCGGTGTTTATGCGGACAAGGCTTCGCGATTATTTCAAAGTCGCCGCTGAACTCACGGGGCGCGAAGATATGGATAAGTTTGACGAACTGCGGGAGTTTACGCGCCTTGATCCGCGGCAGCGGATTTATCTTAGATTTATGTATCCCGACTGCGAAACCCGCGACGAGCCGAATTTGGACGTGACTGTGGGTGAAATGCTTCACGCCGCGCAGGCACTTTTGCGCCACGAGGGCTGTCTTGCAGATCCGGAGGATTTTGACGATTTAAAAGATTTGCCGGATCTTCACAGGGAAATGGACGACTGCGCAATTCAGATAGTCGAAGCGATTTTTGCGCAGTTGGCGGTGCTGGCGAATGGAAGTGATGAATAAAGTATAAGGGTAGGACGATTGTCCTGCCCTATTTTTTTCAGACTGCCGATAAAGCCCCATCTACTTTGTCAACAGTCTGTATTATTTTTGGAAAACCGAGAACGCCGTAAATATATTAAAATAAGTGCCATTTTGTGAAAATGCAATATATATTTTAGAAAATTGCATATTCTTTTGTGGAATATCGAAAAATTTTATAAAATAATATATTTTTGCAGGATTTATACTTGAAATCTTGCAAAATCTATTGTATAATAAAAACAAGTTAAGAGATACAACAATTGAAGCATAACATAAGGAGAGATTTGTGTGATAAGGCTTGAAGATGTTCATAAGAGTTTCGGTGACCTTGAAGTTTTGAAAGGCGTTAATCTTCATGTCAAAGAGGGCGAAAAGGTCGTTATAATCGGACCTAGCGGTTCGGGAAAAAGTACGCTTATACGCTGTATGAATTACCTTGAAGAACCGACGTCGGGGAAAGTTTACATACACAATCACCTGATGTCAAGAAGCAGACGGGCATTTATAAACAAAATCCACTCGTCAATGGTATTTCAGCAGTTCAACCTCTACCCGCATATGACGGTGCTTGACAACCTCACCCTAGCGCCCGTCAAGCTCAAAAAAATCCCGCGAAAGGAAGCCGAGCAAACAGCAATGGGTTATCT
>CANQOJ010000090.1 GCA_947625455.1 uncultured Clostridia bacterium
CGTAGCGGATAATGCGTGCAGGCACAAAGCCTAGCCGCAGCCACGCTTCCTAGTATCTGGGACTTTCTCTACAGTCTGAGACTTGACTTTTTATACAGGCTGCATTTATAATAAGGAGATTTATGTTTGAACTTAAGAAAACCGAAAACCGCGCGCGCAGAGGGGTTTTCCACACCGTACACGGAGATATACAAACGCCGTTTTTTATGAATGTAGGCACGTCCGCGGCAATAAAAGGCGGGGTTTCGTCAATTGACCTAAGAGGACTTAAAACGCGCGTTGAACTTTGCAACACCTATCATCTTCATCTTCGCCCGACAGAGGACGTTATATACAAAATGGGCGGTCTGCATAAATTTATGAACTGGGATAAGCCGATACTCACAGACAGCGGAGGATTTCAGGTGTTTTCGCTTGCAAAACTGCGCAAAATAAAAGAAGAGGGCGTTTACTTCTCCTCGCATATTGACGGGCAGAAGCTGTTTATAAGCCCCGAAATCAGTATGCAGATACAGTCGAAATTAGGCTCGACAATTGCTATGGCATTTGACGAGTGCGTTGAAAATCCCTCGCCTTATGAATATGTAAAGCAGTCTGTAGAGCGCACAACACGCTGGCTTGAACGCTGTAAAGCCGAGATGAAAAGGCTTAATTCGCTTGATGAAACGATAAATAAAAATCAGCTTTTATTTGCAATAAATCAGGGCGGTACTTTTGACGATTTACGCATTGAGCATATGAAAACAATCAGCGAAATGGAACTTGACGGCTACGCCGTGGGAGGGCTTGCGGTAGGTGAACCCACGGAGGTTATGTACCATATTTTAGACGAGGTACTGCCGTATGCGCCTGTTGACAAACCGCGGTATCTTATGGGAGTGGGAACGCCGTCAAACATAATCGAGGGCGTTTACAGAGGGGTGGATATGTTTGACTGCGTTATGCCGAGCAGAAATGCACGTCATGCCACCATATTCACTTGGAACGGCATTATGCACGCCACAAACGAACGCTATAAAACCGATCCCCGCCCGCTTGACGAAGAATGTGACTGCCCGACCTGCAAAAACTTTTCGAGAGCATATATACGGCATTTGTTCAAGTCGGGCGAACAGCTTGCGGGCAGGCTTTGCGTAACGCACAACCTGTATTTCTACAACACCCTTATGGACAAGATTTGCGAGGCGCTTGACAACGGAACATTTGAGGAGTTCAGAAACAAATACTCGGAAAGGCTTAGTGAAAAGGCTGATGATTAAAACGGCAATTTTTGACCTTGACGGCACGCTTCTTGATACAAACGGAATGTGGAAAACTCTGGGAGAAAAGTTCTTGCGCTCAATAGGCAAAATCCCCGCGCCCGACCTTTCGGAAAGATTATGGGATATGTCGCTTAAAGACGCGGCAAAGCTGCTGAAAGCCGAATATTCGCTTGTTCTTTCACAAGAGGAGATAATCGAAAAAGCGGTTAAAATGTCGGAAGATTTTTACCTTTATGAAGCAAAGCCGAAAAACGGCGCAAGGGAAATTCTTGAGCAGTTTAGAAAAATGAATGTAAAGATTAAGCTTGTTACATCATCTGACGAAAATCTTGCCAAAAAATCGCTCAAACGCCTTGATTTGCTTCAATACTTTGACGAAATTTACGGGAAAGCCGACAAGTCGAAGCAAAGCGCATACCTTAATGCCTGCGACAAGCCTCATGAAGCGGTGGTGTTTGAGGACGCGCTGTATGCCGTTAAGACAGCGAAAAGCGCGGGATTTTTAGTCTGCGCGGTGTATGATTTTTCGGAAAAGGATAAAGAAACTCTTAAAATGACCGCTGATTTTTACGAAAAAGAACTTTCGAATTACATAGAGAAAATCGACAGGATACTAAAAGGAAAATGAACAGGAAAATCGTTATAGCCGGTGTTATTTCGGCGGTTGTTGCTTTGGCGGGAATTGCGGTGTTTTCGATTATGAATAACGCGGGATTTAACTCGCCGAAAGCCGAGATATACCAAAACGGAGAGCTTATAAAAACCGTTGAACTTTCGGAAAACACCGAGTTTACAGTAACCTGCGCGGAGGGGTTTAACGTCATTACAGTCGAGGACGGGAAAATATGCGTATCTTCCGCAGACTGCCCCGACAAGATATGCGTTAAGCAAGGAAAGATAAGCGGCGCAGTGCCTATCGTGTGCTTACCGCACAGGCTTGAAATAAGAGTTGTTAACGGTGATGATGATATTGACGCGTAATATTCGGAGGCAAAAATGAAGTTTGTGGTTACAAATCTGCAGATGAAAGAAGCTGAAATTCAGTCAAACAAGCGCTTTCTTTCATATGCTCAGCTTATGGAAAATGCAGGAAGAACAGCGGGAGAATATATTCTGAAATTCTGCAGCGGGAAAACGAAAGTTGCCGTTTTATGCGGCGCAGGAAACAACGGAGGAGACGGTCTTGTTATCACGAGATTTCTGAATGACAACGGCGTTTGCGCAACAGCTGTGCTTGTAAACGGCACGCCGAAAACCGATACCGCACGGCTTTTTTACAGTGCGGGCGCAATAGATATGTTCAATGAAGAAGAACGCTGTTATAAAATCATAGACGAGGCGGATATTGCGGTAGACTGCGTTTTCGGCACGGGATTTCACGGGAAACTGCCCAAAAATGCTTCAAAGGCGTTAAGCAAAGCCAATGAAAAGCCGCTGAAATTTGCGGTTGACGTGCCTAGCGGAGTTAATTCGGATACGGGAGAATTTGACGAAAACTGCTTTAAACCTACTCATACGCTTGTTATTGCGGCGATGAAAAAGGGGCTTATAAGTCCGAAATGCGCTGATATTCTGGGCGAGGTTGAACTGCTTGACATAGGCATAAAAGACGAATGTTATACGGAATACACGGCAATTTACAAGGACAGCGCAGATTATGTGCTTCCGAAAAGACTGCCGTCAGCAAACAAGGGCAGTTTCGGCAGGCTTTTGAACATCGCGGGAAGTCTTAACTACTGCGGCGCGGCGGCAATGTCAACAAAAGCCGCATTGAAAATGGGCGTGGGGTTATGCACGTTAGCTGCGCCTAAGTCGGTTGTAAAAATGCTGGGCTCGGCGATTTTTGAAACGACATATCTTCCCCTGCCCGAAAATGACGAGGGTTTTATAGCGGAAAACTGCGGGGAAAAGATAGCGGAGATACTGCCTAAAGCAAGCGCGGTTTCAATAGGCTGTGGGCTTGGAAACATCGCCCAAACGCGCGAACTTACAAATTTCGTCATAAAAAACGCAGATTGTCCGATTATTATTGACGCGGACGGAATAAATTCAATTTCGCAGAATATAGATGTTTTGAAGACAGGGACGAGCGATATTGTCATTACTCCTCACCCGCTGGAATTTTCGCGTATAAGCGGACTTTCGGTTTCGGAAATTCAGCAGGACAGAATTTCCGCGGCAGTCAATTTCTCGGAAAAATACGGCGTTGTTATGCTGTTAAAAGGCAAATACACGGTAATTGCAAACGGCAGAGAGGTTTATGTAAACGCTTCGGGGAATGCCGCGCTTGCAAAAGGCGGAAGCGGCGACGTGCTTACGGGGATTATTGCGGGAATGCTGGCGCAGGGAGTCTCCGCGGCAAAAGCGGCGGCAGAGGGCGCGTTTATTCACGGAATGACTGCTGATATGCTGGTGAAAAAAATGCCGGCAAGAGCGGTTTTGGCGAGTGATATAATCGAAAATCTCTGATTAAATTAACAGCAAATAAGCTCTGACTGTCTTTAAGATACCGCTTTATTTTATGTTCGGCGGTGAATTGAGGAGGCAGTTATGAAAAAGTTCACGAAGATTTTTGCGGTTGCGCTTTGCGGGTGCATATTAAGCGGGTGCAGTGAAAGGCTTCCGTTTGTTCAGGCAAAGCCCGATTTCAGCTCGGGGTATACGGTAAAGGCAAAGATAAACTGCGGAAAGCTGAAAGCGGCGGCTGACGTCATGTACAATGCCGAAAACGACTGGGAGTTTACGTTTACAGAGCCGAAAGCTTTGGCGGGAATGAAAATAAGGCTTGACGAGGAGGGGTTAAGCGGCGCACTGGGAAATCTTGACTTCAATGTCGAGGGAAATGACAGCTATACGCTTTTGCCCGAAATAATCTCAAACGCGGTTGAGGCTTTGGCGAAAACTCCCGCTGAAAACCGCACGGTATCTGACGGCGTTATCACGATAGAAACCACATTTAATGAACAGCCCGTTACCGTTACGGCAGATACAACAGGAAAACTTATCTCGCTTAAATGCCCGTATTATTCGCTTTCCGTTGATTTTTCGGACCAGAATAAGATTAAAATTCAGGATAGTTCTTCGGATAATTCAGCCGAAAGCTCGGACAACGAAAACGTTATAACAATTACTCCCGATGATTAGATTTTTGCCGCTGCCGTCATGGCAGCGGTTTGTTTATATCTAAGAAAAATCTGAACACAGCTAATCTTCCGTCGGTTATGTTTTAAAGTTTTTTGAAAAATCGTCTTGACAATGGGTGTAAATTGTCATATAATAGGAATAGTGGTGTTTTCACCTAAAATTATTCAGGAGGATTTTTCAATGAGAGTTTATAACTTCAGCGCAGGACCTGCCGTACTTCCGGAGGAAGTATTAAAAGAAGCGGCAGACGAAATGCTCGACTACAACGGCACAGGTATGTCGGTTATGGAGATGTCGCACCGTTCAAAGGCTTACGACGATATTATCAAGACCGCAGAAAAAGATATCCGCGAGCTTATGAACATTCCCGACAACTACAAAGTGCTGTTTCTTCAGGGCGGCGCGTCACAGCAATTCGCGGCTGTACCGATGAATCTTATGAAAAACAAGAAAGCAGCTTACATCATCACCGGTCAGTGGGCAAAGAAAGCGTATCAGGAGGCGCAGCTTTTCGGCGAGGCTGTTGCCGTTGCTTCTTCTGCGGACAAGACGTTTTCTTATATCCCCGACTGCTCAGATCTTGACATACCGGAGGACGCAGACTATGTCTACATCTGCGAGAACAACACTATCTACGGCACAAAGTTCAAAACGCTTCCCAACACCAAAGGTCATATCCTTGTTGCGGACGTTTCGTCATGCTTCCTGTCAGAGCCTGTTGACGTTACGAAATACGGCGTTATCTACGGCGGTGTTCAGAAAAACGTTGGTCCTGCGGGACTTGTTATTTCAATAATCCGCGAGGATCTTATCACTGATGATGTTCTCCCCGGCACTCCTACAATGCTGAAGTGGAAAACACAGGCGGACAATGATTCGCTCTACAATACCCCCAACTGCTACGCTATCTATATCTGCGGAAAGGTATTCAAGTGGATTAAGAAAATGGGCGGTCTTGAGGCTATGAAAGAGCGCAACGAGAAGAAAGCAAAGATTCTCTATGACTTCCTCGACCAGTCCAAGCTGTTCAAAGGCACTGTCCGCGCAGAGGATCGCTCAATGATGAATGTTCCGTTTGTTACGGGCAACGAGGAACTTGACGCTAAGTTTGTCAAGGAGTCAAAGGCTGCGGGCTTTGAGAACCTCAAAGGTCACAGAACTGTCGGCGGTATGAGAGCGTCTATCTATAACGCTATGCCTATCGAGGGCGTTGAAAAGCTTGTTGAATTTATGAAGAAGTTTGAAGCTGACAACAGCTAATTTTAAATTTGGAGTGAATTGTTATGTATAATATTCAGACATTAAACAAAATCGCGGCTTGCGGTACTGATTTGCTTGACAAAGGCAAGTATTCCGTAAGCGATAACGCTGAAAATCCCGACGCTATTCTGGTGCGCTCGGCGAAAATGCATGATATGGAATTTGGCTCAAACCTTGTCGCTATCGCAAGGGCGGGCGCAGGCGTAAACAATATCCCCGTTGACAAGTGCGCGGAAAAGGGTATTGTTGTGTTCAACACCCCCGGCGCTAACGCAAACGGCGTTAAGGAACTTGCTGTTGCGGGAATGATACTCGCGTCAAGAGATGTTATCGGCGGCGCTAACTGGGTACAGGCAAACAAGGCTGACGCTGATATTGCAAAGACTGTTGAAAAGAGCAAATCACAGTTTGCGGGAACAGAAGTAAAGGGCAAAACGCTCGGTATTATCGGTCTGGGCGCAATCGGCGGTCCTCTCGGAAATGCCGCGCTTGCACTCGGAATGGACGTTTTAGGCTGTGATCCGTATATCACGATTGACGCGGCGTGGAATCTTTCGGACAAAATCAAGCGCGTTAAGACAAGAACAGAGATATTCAAAAACTGCGATTATATCTCTATCCACACCCCGCTTGTTGAGTCGGACGATCCCGACGTAAATACAAAGCACATGATAAACGCAGACACAATCGCTATGATGAAAGACGGCGTTATTATCATGAACTTCGCGCGCGATACGCTTGTTGACGACGATGCTATGGAAGCGGCGCTGAAGTCGGGCAAAGTACGCAAATATATCACAGATTTCCCGAATGCAAAAACCGCGAATATGGAGGGCGTTATAGCTATCCCACACCTTGGCGCATCTACCGAGGAGAGCGAGGACAACTGCGCGGTTATGGCAGTAAAGGAAGTTGTCGATTACATTGAAAACGGCAACATCAGAAACTCCGTAAACTTCCCTAACCTTGAAATGGAAAAGACGGGCGACGCTAAAATCTGCGTTCTTCACAAGAATGTTGAGGGCGTTATAAACAACATCACTTCCCCCATTTCCGCTATGGGAATGAATATTGAGAATATGCAGAGCAAATCCAAGAAAGACTATGCATACACCTGCCTTGATGTAAAGGGAAATTCTGCGGGCATTGAGGAAAAACTTAAAGTTGTTCCAAATGTTGTCGGCGTAAGAGTTATTAAGTAATTATCATTTGGGATAATGAAACATTTATGGGAATCCTTTCCGCATAGAAAGGATTCTCATTGATTTAATAACGATTGAATGGAGATGTAACACTGTGGATAACGTCGTTTCGGGAAAATCATTTGACGAAGAAAGAGCGCTGTATGAAATAAACAACACTATTGTTAAAGACTGCCGTTTTGAGGGCGAAGCGGACGGCGAGAGTGCGCTTAAGGAGTGCAGTCAGATTGCCGTTGAAAACTGCTTTTTTGATTTGCGTTATCCGCTGTGGCACGACAGAGGGCTTGAATTGCGCAATTCCGAGATGTCCGAAAATTGCAGGGCGGCGCTTTGGTATTCAAATAACATCAAGATAACAAACACCGTAATGCACGGCATAAAGGCGCTAAGAGAATGTTCAGACGTTGAGATAACAGGCTGCGACATCATTTCTCCCGAATTTGGGTGGAGCGTTAAGAATATTAAAATGTCGGACAGCCATGCCGAAAGCGAGTATTTTATGATGCGCTCGGAAAATATCGAGTTCAATAACGTTGATTTCAAGGGAAAGTATTCGTTTCAGTATATAAAAAACGCCGTTTTCGACAACTGTAAGTTTGATACAAAGGACGCTTTCTGGCACGCAGAAAATGTTGTCGTGAAAAACAGCGTTGTAAAGGGTGAGTATCTTGCCTGGTATTCGGACGGGCTTACTCTTGAAAACTGCGTGATTGAGGGCACTCAACCCCTTTGCTACTGCAAAAACCTGAAGCTTGTAAACTGCCGTATGAATAAAACGGATTTGGCTTTTGAAAAATCGGAAGTTATCGCGGACATAACCACCCATGTTGACAGCATCAAAAATCCGCTTTCGGGAAAAATAACTCTACCGTCTGTCGGGGAGATTATAATTTCCGACGACAGGTATAAAGCCGAAATAATTCTGAACAACTAAAAATCTTAACCGCCATGCTTTTTACAGTATGGCGGTTTATTTTTAGCGAAAAATTCCGCATGAAAATGTGAAATTCTGCTGAAATAAAAGTTTGTTACATTTATTTGTGCAATTTGCCCATTGAAAACGTTTAAAAAATAGTGTATTATATAAATATAGACGAAAAAACTTGTGGAAGTTTCATAATAGGGTGATGTATATGAATATAACTATTAAAGATGTTGCAAAAGCGGCAAACGTTTCCGTGGCTACGGTTTCAAGGGTGCTGAACAACAAGAACAACGTTTCGCAGGAGGCTGTAAACGCGGTAAACAGGGCGGTCGAGGAACTTGGTTACAGTCCGAACTTTCTGGGCAGAGATTTGCGCAAAAGCGAAACTAAGCGCATTTTGGCAATAATCAGTTCTACCGAGCAGAGTTTTTACAATGATGTTCTGCGCGGTATGCAGGACGCCTGCGCGAAAGAGGGTTATGACGTGCTTATTGCGACCACGCGAAACGATCCCGAACATGAACTGCATTTGCTGGGAATGTTGTTTTCAAGGGCGGTGGACGGCGCTGTACTGCTTGCGCCTAAGCTTGACAGCAGGACTATCATGGACTTGTCGCGCAAATACAAGCTGGCTATCTGCCTTGAAAGACTGCCGGCTGACGGCGTTCTGTGCGTTACTATCGACAACGAGAAAGCAGGCTATGACGCGACAAAATACCTTATAGGCAAGGGCAGAAAACGTATTGCGCTTATAACGACCGAAGTCAGAAGTCAGTCTTCGGTTGACAGAGAAAACGGCTATTACCGCGCGCTTAAAGAGGCGGGAATGCCTATTGACGAAAACCTTATATATTTCGGCGACTACACTTCCGATACGGGGATAAAGGCGTGCGAGCTGTTTCTTGCGCTGGGCGAAAAGCCCGACGCCATATTC
>CANQOJ010000091.1 GCA_947625455.1 uncultured Clostridia bacterium
TATTCCGATCCTGATCCCAATTCAAATTTGATTAAATGGTCAATTTCAAAGTATGAAACAGAATTTAACGGTAAAGAAGATTTTGCCGGCGACTTCAAAGACGCATTAAAAACTTTCGCGATAGATGGAAGCGATCTTCAACGTAACGAGACTATTGTGGATGTTGATTTCAGACGGCGTTAAAATTACAACTGATTGAAATATAGACAGAACCGAAAATCTGTATTGCAAAATCCCCCACTTTGTGCTATAATACCAAAAAGGGGGCAATGCAATGAACAACACACACCTTGAAACCTTTATCGCGATCGTTGAGGCGGGCAGTTTCAACAAAGCTGCGGAGGAGCTTTTCATCACTTCCACCGCCGTCATAAAGCAGATAAATCTTCTTGAAAACGAAGTCGGCGTTTCGCTGTTCGAGCGCACTCACCGTGGCTTGAAACTCACCAAAGCGGGTGAATCGCTTTACACCGACGCGAAATATATCGTGTCATACAGTGAGGAAGCTGTGCGCCGCGCAAGGCGTGCAGGAAGCGAAAAAAGCGCCGTTATCCGTATCGGCACTTCTCCCATGACGCCCGCGCAGATACTTACCGACTTGTGGTCGAAAATTCACGAGCATTGTTCGGACATCAGTTTTCAGCTTGTGCCGTTCGAGAACACCCCCGAAAATGCGCGGGAAATCTTGAAAAATCTCGGGCAGAACATAGATGTGGTAACGGGACTTTTTGATGATACGCTGCTTGAAGTGCGCGGGTGCGCGGGGTTTGAGATAACGCGCGAACCGCTTTGTTGCGCAGTTTCGATCTATCACCCGCTCGCCAAAAAGGAAAAGCTGACAATTCAAGACTTATACGGCGAGGAATTTCTTTTAATGCACAGAGGTTGGAGCAGTTATGTTGACAAAGTGAGAGATGAACTGACCGAGCATAAGCAGATAAAAATCACCGATTTCGACTTTTACGATATGAGCATTTTTAACCGCTGCGAGCAGGAAAAGAATGTGCTTCTGGTCATCAAAAGTTGGAACTGCGTTCACCCTATGTTAAAGGTCATTCCCGTAGACTGGGAGTACAAAATACCGTTCGGGGTATTGTATTCAAACGAGCCCTCCCCTACTGTTGAGCGGTTTTTGCAGGCGGTCAAGGCGGTAATCTAAAGTTGTAACTTTTGGTTACAACTGATAAACTAATTGAGACTTCTCACGAGGTCTCTTTTTTTGTATAATAAAATCAGTGGGGTGAGAGAATGAAACGTTTAATTTTGGGGTTGATGATTATGTTCCTTTTTACGTCATGTTCGGCGAGGAATAACGAGGAAAGTGTAGCGAATAGTTCAACGTCAAGTGTTTCAACATCTACTGTTGACGAAAGCAATTCAACTTCAGATGTTGCCGAAAGCAATTCAACTTCAGATGTTGCCGAAAGTCAGCCTTTTACAATCAATACCGCAATTTCGGATGTGATAAATTACCCCGCTTTCGGCAGTTGGGGCAGGCTTATCTTCCCCGTAAACAGCGGTTATTACAGCGGAAATACGCTCGGGAATCTAAGACTGACATGGTACAATAACATTGACGCTCAAAAAACGGTTGAGATTGCAAACTATATGAAAGAACGCGCCGACAACGGCGAGGTGATTTTCTACGACATCTACAGCGATGACGAAAAAGCCGAAGATCCTGCTAAGAAAAACACGGGTTTGTTCTTCTTCAAGGGCAGTCCGAATGCGAAATTTGCGGTGTGCAATGCGGGCGGCGGATTTGCATATGTGGGAGCAATGCACGACAGCTTTCCGCACGCGCTGGAGCTGTCGAAAATGGGCTACAACGCGTTCGCACTGATTTACAGACCTGGTTGGGATACCGCCTGCGAGGACTTAGCAAGAGCGATAAGCTTTATTTTCGCGAATGCTGAAGAACTTGAAGTGGACACGAATGATTATTCATTGTGGGGCGGTTCTGCAGGCGGAAGAATGGCGGCGTATCTCGGAACTTACGGCACGGCATATTTCGGCGGAGACGACCTCCCGAAGCCCGCCGCGTGCATTATTCAGTACACAGGTCACAGCGAATACAGCGCGGACGATCCGCCGACCTACTCTTGCGTTGGAAAAAACGACGGAATAGCTAACTGGCACACTATGGAAGCGCGGCTTGACGCGATGTCCGCGCTCGGAATTCCCACCGAATTTCACGCCTACGAGGGGCTGCCGCACGGGTTCGGACTTGGCACGGGAACGGTTGCCGAGGGGTGGATAAACGACGCTGTTGCCTTTTGGGAACGGCAGGTTTAATATATTTGTAAAGGAGATTTTTGACATGAAAAAGTTATTTGCAGGGATTTTAAGCGCGGTTATGTTGTTCACATTGTCGGGCTGTGACAATGCGGCAAATTCTTCCGACAATTCGGAAAACAGTAAACCGCAGAGCGAAGCGGCAGAAAACTCTTCTGCTGAAAACAATGACAGCGCAGCCGATGAAACCCCAAACGAAAATGAAACCCCGACCGAGGGCGGCAAAACGCTTGTTGTCGTTTATTCCGCTTCGGGCAACACTAAGGCAATTGCCGAGTATATCGTATCGGCTACGGACGCTGATCTGTTCGAGATAACGCCGACAGAGCCGTATTCGAGCGACGACTTGAATTGGACTAACCCGAACAGCCGTGTTTCCCGCGAGCATAACGACGAGAGTTTGCGCGATGTTGAACTTACGACAACGACCGTTGACAACTGGGCGGATTATGACACGGTGTTTATCGGATACCCGATCTGGTGGGGGATCGCAGCTTGGGTGGTAGACGGCTTTGTTAAGGCGAACGATTTCACGGGAAAAACGGTAATTCCGTTCTGCACTTCATCTTCGTCAGGTCTTGGCGAAAGCGGGAAACTCCTCGCAGATATGGCAGGCACGGGAAACTGGCTCGAAGGTCAGCGTTTCCAATCGAGAGCAAGCGAGGACACAGTTAAAGAGTGGGTTGACAGCTTGGACCTATAAAACGTTCCGACAAGGATTATAACATCACTGTCGGAACGGAAACTTACAACGGCTTTGTAATCGACAACGTTTATCATTCGGCGAATGGCGGGGATATTCACTACAATATCTATGTTCCCGAAAGCTATGACGGGAGTGAGCCTTACGCATTGTTCTTTACTTTGCCAGGATATGAGGGATTGTATTTTCAAGGCGTGGCGCAAAATCTCAAATCCGAGGCATTCGGATTTGAGGCGCAGAAGTATAACGACAAAATGATAGTTGTAGCACCGCAGCTTTCGGACTGGGGCGAAACTTCCGCAAATCAGACTATCGCGCTTTTGGAATACTTTCTTGACGCTTACAACATCGACCGTGAAAAGGTCTATGCGAACGGCTATTCGGGCGGCGGGGAGACCATGTCGCTCGTTATGGGAAAGCGCCCCGAATTGTTTACGGCGTATCTTCATGTAAGCTCGCAGTGGGACGGAGATTTGGAAACGCTTGCCGAAAGCGAAACGCCCGTGTATATCTTCATCGGCGAAAATGACGAGTATTACGGCTCTGAGCCATCAAGGAGCGCGTTTAACAGGCTCACGGAGATTTACCGCAGTAAAGGGCTATCGGAGAGTGAAATCTCGCGGCTTATAACGCTTGACGTAAAGTCGCACAGCTACTTCACCGAGCGCGGAATTAACAACGAACACGGCGGAGGAGGGCTTGCGGCTTATGACGAGGATATTATGGGTTGGCTGTTTTCAAATTAAGGAGGAATTGAAGTGGCAAATCTTATTATTTATTACTCGCGAAAGGGCGAAAATTATGTAAACGGCGACTTGAAAAGGCTTGAAAAGGGCAACACCGAAATTTGCGCGGAGTTTATTCAAAAAGCCGTCGGCGGGGATTTGTTTGAGGTGCAAACTATAACGCCGTATTCCGAAAGCTACAATGCCTGCATTGAACAGGCAAAGAAAGAACTTCGCGAAAAAATCCGCCCGAAAATGAAAAAATACCTGCAGGATATTTCGCAGTACGACAACATTTTCGTTTGCGGTCCTTGCTGGTGGGGAACGTTTCCCATGGCGGTTTTCTCGGTGCTTGAAAGGCTGGATTTCTCGGGCAAGAAAGTTCTCCCGCTGATGACGCACGAGGGCAGCGGAATGGGCGGCAGTGAGCGCGATATTCGGGAAATATGCAAGGGCGCGGCGTTTGGGAAAGGTCTTGCGGTGCATGGCGCGGACGCGTCAAGGTCGGAGAAAAAAATCGCCGAGTGGGCGAAAAATGAAATATAATAATATTTATTTGAGGAGGAATTTTTATGGACTACACAGTATTAAACAACGGCGTGAAAATGCCGATGGAGGGCTTTGGGGTGTTTCAGGTCCCCGATCCCAAACAGTGCGAACAGGCGGTTCTTGACGCGATCAGCACGGGTTACAGGCTTATCGACACGGCGGCGGCTTATATGAATGAGGAGGCGGTCGGCGCGGCAATAAAGAAAAGCGGCGCGCGGCGCGAGGACTTGTTTATTACAACAAAGCTGTGGGTATCTGACGCAAGCTATGACAAGGCAAAAACGGCGTTCGAGACTTCGCTGAAGAAGCTCGGTCTGGAGTATCTCGACCTGTACCTCATTCATCAGCCGATGGGCGACTATTACGGCGCGTGGCGGGCGATGGAGGAGTTGTATAAAGAGGGCAGAATCCGCGCTATCGGTGTGTGCAATTTCTATCCACATGTCCTCGCAGATTTCTGCGAGACAGTTGAAATCATGCCCGCTGTCAATCAAGTTGAACTGCACCCGTTCTTCCAGCAGGAAAACGCACTTAAACTGATGAAAGAATACGAGGTAACTCCCGAAGCGTGGGGACCGTTTGCGGAGGGCAAGCACGGCATTTTCAAAGATCCCGTGCTGACCGAGATAGGCGCAAAGTACGGCAAATCCGCGGCACAGGTGGTACTAAGGTGGAACGTTCAGCGCGGGGTTATCGTAATTCCGAAGTCCGTTCACCGTGAGCGCATGGAGCAGAATATCGACATCTGGAACTTCACGCTGTCGGACGAGGATATGGCGGCAATTTCAAAAATGGATATCGGGCATAGTGAAATAGTTGACCACTTTGACCCTAATTTTGTAAGGGCATTACACGGGAGATTTAAATAAATGAACACTTTCACATATAGTTATCCCACAAAAGTATATTTCGGCGAAAAATCGGCGGGGAATAATCTCCCTGCCGAACTCGCGAAAGTCGGCAAAAACGTTATGCTGGCTTACGGCGGCGGTTCAATAAAGAAAAACGGCATATATGACGAACTTATGAGCATATTGGAAACCGCAGGCAAGAACGTTGTTGAATTTTCGGGGATAATGTCTAACCCGACTTACGCTAAGGTGCAAGAAGGCGCAAAGATTGCCCGCGAAAACGGGATCGATTTCATTCTTGCGGTCGGCGGAGGGAGCGTTATTGACTGTTGTAAAGTGATTTCCGCGCAGGCTAAATTAAGCGAAAATTTATGGGAATTTGAAAACGAGAAGCACAGTTCGCCGAGCGAATTTATACCCATGGGCGCGGTAGTGACGGCGTTCGGGACGGGCGCGGAGGAGAACTGCGGCGCGGTTATCACACATGAGGAAAAGAAGATTAAAGGCGCGTTGTGGGGAGCATTTTACAGCTTTGCAATTTTAGATCCTGCGTACACTATGACAATGCCCATGAAGCAGGTGATTTCGGGTTCGTTCGATGCTCTTTCTCACTGCATGGAAACATATATGGGCAGTCCGCGTGACGTTAACCTTTCGGACGAAATAAACGAAGCTTGTCAGAGGAATATTATCCGAAATCTTCGTGCAACGCTGAATGATCCAAACGACATCATCAGCGCGCGGAGTGAACTTGTCTGGGCGGCGGCAATGGCAGAAAACGGTATGCTGAAAATCGGCAAAGTTACGGACTTTCAGGCGCATATGCTCGAACATCAGCTTGGTGCGTACACTGACTGCAATCACGGCGAGGGGCTTGCTGTAATTCACCCCGTGTTGTATCGGCATATGCTGCCCGAGGCTGAAAAACAGTTTGCGCGGCTTGCAGTGAATGTGTGGGGAATTTCTGCGGACGGCAAGAGCGAAAAACAGCTTGCCGAGGAATTTATAAACGCGCTCGCCGATTTCATCAAGGAAGTCGGGCTGCCGACAAAATTCTCCGAAATGGGCATTTCAAATGCTGATTTCAAGGCGATTGCCGACAGCACGGTATTGACTGGCGGTTGCTGTAAGAAATTCACGAGAGAAGAATTACTTGAAGTTTTGAACGAATGTAGTTGAGGTTTCAAAATGAAAAGGAACTTAATTATGTTATTGTCGGGAATTATGGCGTTATCGCTTTCGGGGTGTCAGAACAATGCGAATGAAAGTTCAGCTGAAAGCGCAAGTAAATCGGAAAGTACGGCAGTTTCAATCCCTCAAACGGGATTTACAACCGCCGTTCCCGAAAAATACAAGCAAACAGCCGATAAACAAGGCGAAGTTGTCGAACTTCAGTACAACTCCCGCGACTATCTGCGCGGCAGTACGCCGATAACCAAAACGGCGTATGTCTACCTGCCCTACGGGTATGATGAAAACAGCGAAACGCGGTATGACATCATATATTTAATGCATGGCTGGGGCGGTCATGCGGGGGAATATTTTGAGTATACGCCGACGAAAAATATGTTCGATAATTTGATTGCAAACAAGGATATACCGCCCGTTATAATCGTTTCGGCAAGCTTTTACAATGCAAACAGCGACAGGGATTTCAGCAGTTCAATTGCCGAATTTCGCGAGTTTCACCGCGATTTTGAGGAAAATCTTATGCCCACAGTCGAGGGGAAATTTCACACTTATGCAAATTCCACAAGCGCGGAGGATCTCGCCGCCCCGCGCGATCACCGAGTTTTCGGCGGATTTTCGCTCGGCTCGGTAACGACGTGGCTGGAGTTTTGCTACGATTACGACTATATAAAATACTTCCTGCCGATGAGCGGATCTTGTTGGTACTACGGCACTTACGGCGATTTTCAGACGGAAAAGAATGTCGATTTTATCGAGCAGCTTGTAAAGGAAAACGACCTTGACGAGCGCGGATACTTTATTTATCACGCGGTCGGAACGCAGGACGCTGTCAAAAGTCAGACGCTTATGCAGGCGGAAGAAATGCTTAAAAGACCTGATGTTTTCACGTCCGAACATTATGTTTTCTACCAGAAAGACGGCGGGTATCACGATTTTGACGCGGTGCAGGAGTATTTGTATAATGCGCTGCCGGTGTTTTTTGATTGACAGTAAAACGGAGGAACTTATGAAGAAAATTCTTATCGTATATTATTCGTGGTCGAACGGAAATACGAAGATGATCGCCGAACAGCTTCAAAAAGCTACGGGTGCGGATATTAAACGCATTGAAACCGTAAATTCTTACGTCGGCAGCTATGACGAGGTTGTGGCGCAGGGAAAGCGCGAGGTGAACAGCGGTTTTAAGCCCGAAATAAAGCCAACTGTCGATATTTCAAAATACGAAATTATCGCGGTAGGCACTCCGACTTGGTGGTACACCATGGCTCCCGCTATGCTGACTTTTCTCAGCAGTCAAAATTGGTCGGGAAAGACGGTCATTCCGTTCGCGACAAACGGCGGCTGGGCAGGTCATGTTATCAAGGATATTCAAAAAGCTTGCAAGGGTGCGAAATCTGTTTGCGAAATGCAGGTGCAGTTTGATTCGACAGGCGGCGACCGCTTGGAAACTTCGCAGGCAGAAATTGACGAGTGGATAGATAGGGTTAAAGCCTTGTTATGAAGCCGAAACTGATACTTAGAATTTCTGTTGACTTGAGTATGACCGCCGTTTTACTGCTGCTAATGGCGTACAGCTTAGTCGGCGAAGAAGCGCACGAATGGCTTGGCGTGGGGATTTTCGCGCTGTTTGTTCTTCACCATATTTTGAATGTAAAGTGGAGCAAATCGCTGTTTAAGGGCAAGTACACGCCGTATCGCATAGCGCAGACGGCAATTGTTGCGTTGGTGACGCTTTCAATGCTTGGTTCAATGATAAGCGGAATTTTGCTCTCGCGCACGGTTTTCATGTTCCTTGGGAATCGACCTTTGCAGGCAATTGCGCGAACCGCGCACCTGATTTGCGCATACTGGGGATTTGCGTTTTTGTCGCTGCATTTAGGTTTACACTGGGGCAACATTCTGAATATGGCAGAACGCCTTTTCAAGAAAAAATCCGCAGCGCGCAAATGGACAACGCGCGTTGTCGGGTGGCTTATCGCTGCTTACGGGGTTTATGCGTTCATCAAGCGGAATTTCGCGGGGTATATGTTTTTACAGATACACTTTGTTTTCTTCGATTTAGATGAACCGCTGATTTTTTATCTCTTGAACTATCTTGCGGTTATGTGGGCGTTTGTCTGCGCGGGGCATTATCTGGCTGTACTGCTGAGGAAAGTAAAAAGAGATAATACATAAATCGGCATACTGCGGGTATGCCGATTTTGTTATAAGGCTTGAAACAAATGCGCTGACAAGTTTCTGCTTCTCGCGGATTAGGGTTACAACGATGTCGGCTTTATCGACAGCCTGAGCGTAATCCTATTAAGCATTTGATTGCTGTGCGTCATTCGTAATTCCGTCGTCATAGATGGATTCCATATACTCGCTGCCATCCGTGCCGTAT
>CANQOJ010000092.1 GCA_947625455.1 uncultured Clostridia bacterium
TACCAGTGAGAATTGTCCTGCATGGTGTATTCAATGCAGGAAAGCGTGTAGTCCGCCGCGGTTTTCGCCGCGTCAAATGCGTTCATACCGTTCATAAGCGCGCCCGTGAACGCCGAGGCGTAAACGTCTCCCGTGCCGTGACAGCCTCCGCTTATTTTCTTGTGCTTATAGTAGTTGCAGTTTCCGTTTTCGTAAACGACAACCCCCGTGCTTGCGCTGTCGTAGCTTACTCCCGTAAGAATAACGGTTTTTGCGCCCGTTTCGTTAAGCTTTTTCAGCAACCCGTCGATATACTCCCTGTCATAGCTTTCGCGGTATTCCGTATCGGTCAAAAAACAAGCTTCGGTAATGTTCGGCAGAATTATGTCCGCATTTGAAATAAGCTTTTTCATGGCGTTTACGAAATTGCCGTCAAAACCTGCGTACAGCTTTCCGTTGTCAGCCATAGCGGGATCGCAGATGAATTTTCCGCCCTCGTTCATTCGGCTTTTTATAACGTCAAGAACGTAGTCAATCTGCTTTGCCGAGCCGAGATAACCCGTATACACCGCCTCAAATGAGAGGTTTTCCTTTTCCCATTGAGCGCGGATTTTGGGAATTTCTTCCGTAAGGTCGGCAAATGTCCAGCCCGAAAATCCGCCCGTGTGGTTTGACAAAACCGCAGAGGGGAGAATTGCCGTTTCAATACCGCATGCCGACATAATCGGCAGAGCGACAGTGAGCGAGCATTGCCCGACGCACGAAATATCCTGTATAGTAAGCACTCTTTTGTAATCCATAATGATGTTCCTTTCTTTGTAATTTCAACAAATACGATTGTACCACATTTTTCAAATAAAATCAACCGTTTTTGAAAAAAATCTTAAAATCTTTCTAGATGGGAGCAGGCAGTATACACTTTCCACTGTCCACTTTAACTTTCAACTTTCGCTATGACAACAAAGATGTATTGATTTAAAACAACTTTTTTGAAAAAAATTAAAAAAACCTCTTGACAAAATGTTTTTGTCGGTGTATAATAGCAAAGTCGGGATAAATAATTCCGAACAAAAGCAGAGTTGACAGCTCTCACCCGCCGACGCATTAAAGCTGCCGGGCGCGGTCGTTTAAAATGTGAATAAGTCAAAGGACTTGTTATAACGTTTAAGCGCGGGCTGTTGTACCCGCGCTTGCTGTATTCATAGTTAGAGAAAGGCGGTGCTTCAAAATCAGCACGAAAGAACAACTCATCAATGAGGAAATTCGCGAGAAAGAAGTCAGGGTTATCGGTACGAGCGGAGAACAGCTCGGTATAATGTCAAGCGCAGAGGCTCTTGAAAAAGCGATAGAGGCGGAGCTTGATCTGGTTATGATCTCTCCTACGGCAAAGCCGCCCGTGTGCCGTATCATGGACTACGGGAAATACCGCTTTGAGCAGACAAAGCGCGAGAAAGAGGCAAAAAAGAACCAGAAAACCGCTGACGTTAAGGAGATAAAGATGTCCCTTAACATTGACACAAACGATTTCAACATTAAGGTCAAGAGCGCGATTAAATTCCTGCAAAACGGCGATAAGGTAAAGGTCACGGTGCGTTTCAGGCGTATGCGCGAACTTACACACGTCAATCTCGGCGAGGATTTGATGAAGAGGTTCTGCGATGCGGTTTCGGAGTACGGAAGCTCTGATAAGCCCTCAAAGCTTGAGGGAAGAAATTACGCGGTAGTTTTAAGCCCGAAAAAATAATTCGGGAAATTTATCTTAGGAGGAACAAAAAATGCCAAAAATTAAAACACACAGCGGTGCGAAAAAGCGCTTTAAGCTGACGGGAACAGGCAAGGTGAAGATGCAGCATTGCGGAAAGCGCCACATTCTTACGAAAAAGACCACGAAGCGCAAAAGAGGTTTGAGAGCGGGCGCTTATGCCGATTCTACAAACGTAGCTCAGGTAAAGAGCCTTATTCCGTACAAATAATCGAGAGGGAAATTAAGGAGGAAATTGAAATATGGCACGAGTAAAGGGCGCTCTTGCTACGCGCAAGAGAAGAAATAAAACATTAAAGCTTGCAAAGGGATATTTCGGCGGAAAGAGCAGACTTTTCAAAACTGCTAAAGAAGCCGTTATGAAGTCCGGTCAGTACGCATACATCGGCAGAAGACTGAAGAAAAGAGATTTCAGACGTCTGTGGATCACGAGAATTTCGGCTGCGTGCAAGCTTAACGGTATGAATTATTCGACGTTTATGAACGGTCTTAAGAAAGCAAACGTTACGCTCAACAGAAAGATGCTTTCGGAAATCGCAATTAACGACGCGGCAGGCTTTACTGCTCTTGCGGAAAAGGCAAAAGCAGCGCTTTGATTTGATTATTTCTCACGTCCGTGCACGGGCGTGAGATTTTCGCGTTAATGGGGGTGAAATATCCGATATGATTTCTTCGAGAAAAAACATGAATGTGCGGGTGATGCGCGAGCTGATAAAGAGCGCGGAGTACCGCCGTGAAACGGATATGTTCGCCGTTGAGGGCGAACATTTGTGCAGAGAACTTGCAAATTGCGTTGATTGTTCATCAATCGAGTATTTTCTGTACACAGAAAAGGCTGAACAGAAATATCCCGAAACCGTAAGAACGGCGCTGGCAAAGGCAGGTTTTTCCGATGTCATAACCGAAGAACTTTCCGAATATATTTCCGATACGAAAACACCGCAAGGTTTGTTCGCTGCGGCTGAACGTTTCGGACGGCAAATCCCCGAAAACGCAAAAAAACTTGTCATTTTGGACGGCGTTCAGGATCCGAAGAATGTCGGAACAATAATCCGCACCGCCGAGGCGCTGGGGATTGACGGCGTTGTTTTCGTAAACGGCTGCGCGGACAGATTTTCGCCGAAAACATTAAGGGCGTCTATGGGGAGCGTGTTCAGAATGCCGTCGCTTTCTCCGACAGCTGAAACGCTTGGAAAGTGGCTGAGGACAAACGGATTCAGAACCTGCGCGGCAATGCTTGATAAAAACGCAAAACGTCTGGGAGAAATAAAGTTCCCCGAAAAAACAGCAGTGGTTATAGGAAACGAGGGCGCGGGCGTGTCGCGCGATATTGAAGAAATATGTGATGAAAAACTTTATATTCCCATAAAAGGCGCGGAAAGCCTTAACGCTGCGGCAGCGGCGGCAATAATATTGTGGGAAATTACAAGATAATATAGAAACAAAAGGGAGATTGTTGATTTTGTCCGATTTAGTAATACTTGAATCGCCGTCAAAGGCAAAGACAGTAAAGAAGTATCTTGGCGCGGGATATGACGTTGTCGCGTCTACGGGGCATATAATAGATTTGCCGAAGTCTAAGCTTGGCGTTGATATAGAGCATAATTTCGAGCCGCAATATGTAAATATGCGCGATAAGGCTGACGTTATAAGAGAGCTTAAAAAGCGCGCAAAGGACTGCGATACTATCTATCTTGCAACGGACCCCGACCGCGAGGGCGAGGCAATTGCGTGGCATTTGTCGCACTTGCTGAATATCGACGAGAAGAAAGCGGTCAGAGTTACATTCAACGAGATAACGAAAACGGGCGTGCAGTACGGCATGAGCCACCCGCGCACGATTAACGGCGATGTCGTAAACGCACAGCAGACGCGCAGAATACTGGACAGAATAGTAGGCTATAAACTCTCGCCGTTTTTGTGGAAAAAGGTGCGCAGAGGACTTTCGGCAGGACGCGTGCAGTCTGTTGCGGTGAGGATAATTGTAGACAGAGAGGAAGAAATCCGCGCGTTTAAGTCAACGGAGTACTGGACTATTGACGTAAAATTCCACACGAAAGCGTCCAAAAAGCTGTTTTCGGCAAAGCTTGCGGAAATCGGCGGAAAAAAGGCGGAATTGCCGGATAAGGCGTCGGCTGACGCGGTGCTTGAAAAGCTCAAAGATGCGCAGTTTATCGTTTCAAATGTAAAGAAATCACAGCGCAAAAAACAGCCTGCGCCGCCTTTCACGACTTCAACATTACAGCAGGAAGCATCGCGAAAGCTGTCATTCCAGGCGCGCAGAACAATGAAAACCGCGCAGGAGTTGTACGAGGGCGTAGATATTGCGGGAATGGGCGCGGTAGGTCTTATCACCTATATGAGAACAGACTCTCTGCGCATTTCGGACGAGGCAAAAACTGCCGCCGCAGAGCTTATTAAAAACAGCTACGGAAAAGAGTATCTGCCCGAAAAACCGCGCACGTTCAAGTCTAAAAGCAACGCTCAGGACGCGCACGAAGCAATTCGTCCGTCGAATATTGAACTTACCCCCGAAAAGGTTAAAAGTTCGCTTACAAGCGATCAGTTCAAGCTGTATAAGCTTATCTGGGAACGCTTTATGGCAAGCCAGATGGCAAACGCCGTGCTTGATACGGTGTCTGTTGATATAACCGCCGCGGACTGCTTGTTTAAGTCGAGCGGGTATTCCGTAAAGTTTGACGGTTTTACAAAGCTTTACGAGGAAAGCCGTGATAATGAAGAACAAGGCGGGGCATTGCCGAAAATAGAAAACGGAGAACAGCTTACGGCTAGTGAAGTTGCGGGCAATCAGCATTTCACCCAGCCTCCCGCGAGATATAACGAAGCGTCGCTTATCAAGGCTTTAGAGGAAAACGGAATAGGCAGACCGTCAACTTATGCGCCTACTATCTCGACAATACTCGACAGGCATTATGTGGAGCGCGAAGCGGGAAATCAGCTTAAACCCACGTCGCTTGGCGAGGTTATAACCGCACTGCTTAAGGATAAATTCAACAACATTGTTGATGTAAAATTCACGGCAAAAATGGAAAGCAGTCTTGACGATATAGAAAACGGCGACAGGGACTGGGTTGAAACGCTGAGAAAGTTCTACGAGGGATTTGAACAGTCGCTTGAAAAAGCCGAAAAGGAAATGGACGGAAAGCACGTTAAAATCCCCGACGAGCCTACTGACGTAATCTGCGAGGAATGCGGAAAGCCTATGGTCATAAAGATAGGACCGTACGGTAAATTCCTGGGCTGTTCGGGTTTCCCCGAATGTAAGTTCACAAAGAAGATTGTTACCGAAACAAAGGGCGTTTGTCCTAAATGCGGGAAGAAAATGCTCCTTAAAAAGTCCAAAAAGGGAAAACCGTTTTACGGGTGTGAAAACTATAAGGACTGCAATTATATGACATGGGATCTGCCTATCGAGGAAAAATGCCCCAACTGCGGTACAACGCTGTTTAAGAAAACAGGAAAACTCGGAAAGATATATTGCGCGAAAGAGGGTTGCGGATACGAGCGCCCGTTAGACAAGACAAAGGACAAAGATGAAAGTTAAGGTTATAGGCGCAGGACTCGCGGGGTGCGAAGCGGCAATGCAGCTTGCGCGGCGCGGGTTTTCGGTGGAAATGTACGAAATGAAGCCGAAGAAATATTCCCCCGCGCATAAATACGAGGGATTTGCGGAACTTGTATGCTCAAACTCGCTGAAATCAAAAAATATCGACAGCGCGTGCGGGCTTTTAAAAGAGGAAATGCGAAGGCTTGGTTCAATAGTTGTTCCCGTTGCGGAAAAAACGTCAGTTCCCGCAGGCGGCGCGCTTGCCGTAAACCGAAAGGATTTTTCGGACGAAATAACGAAAGTTATCCGAAATCACCCGAATATCACGGTCATAAACGGCGAAGTGACGGAATTTCCCCAAAAGAACGCAATAATCTGCACAGGTCCGCTTACGAGCAATATTCTTGCGGATAAGATACGCGAAAGATGCGGGCAATATCTAAGTTTTTACGACGCGTCTGCGCCGATAGTTACGGCTGACAGCATTGACAGGTCAATTGCTTTTGTTCAGTCAAGGTATGACAGGGGCGGCGATGATTATCTGAATTGCCCGTTTAATGAAGAAGAATACAATGCGTTTTATAATGCGCTGATAAACGCCGAAAGCGCACCGCTTCACGAGTTCGACAGACCTGAAGAAAGTGCGGGATTGAAGGTGTACGAGGGCTGTATGCCCGTGGAAGTTTTGGCAAAAAGAGGGTATGACAGCGTAAGATACGGCTGTATGAAGCCAGTAGGACTTACCGATCCGCGCACGGGAAAACGCCCGTATGCCGCTGTTCAGCTTAGAAAAGAGGACGCGCAGGGCACAATGTACAACCTTGTCGGATTTCAGACAAACCTTAAATTCGGCGAACAAAAGCGCGTTTTCTCGATGATACCGGGACTTGAAAACGCGGAGTTTGTGAGATACGGGGTAATGCACAGAAACACTTTTCTGTGCAGTCCTAAACTTCTGGACAGGCATTTCATGCTCAAAGGCTCGGAAAACGTGTTTTTCGCGGGGCAGATGACGGGCGTTGAGGGATATATGGAAAGCGCGATGTCGGGAATTTGCGCGGGGAGGGCGCTTGCGGATATTCTTTCGGGAAAAGAACCGCTTGATTTTCCTCGAACGACAATGACGGGCGCGCTCTCATGGTATGTGGCAAATGCTTTTGACTATAATTTTCAGCCAATGGGCGCGAACATGGGGCTTCTTCCTCCTCTTGAACAGACATTCAAGGGCAAACTCGGAAAGCAGGAAAAGTATCACACGCTTGCACAGAGGGCGCTCTCGGATTTGGACAAACTTATCGGGATATAAGGAGAAATTTGATGAAAATAGTAATAGACGGCTTCGGCGGCGACAATGCGCCCGACGAGGTGCTTAAAGGCTCGGCGCTCGCGGTAAAGGAACTGGGGATTGAAGTTATAGTTACGGGCGATGTCAAAGTCCTTGAAGAAAGGACAAAGGCATTAGGACTTTCACAGCAGGGGATAACGTTTGCGCCCGCACAGGGTGTTATAACCACCGAGGACAATCCAAAGTCGATACTGAAAGAGAAGTCGGGTACGTCTATGGGCGTAGCGTTCAATATCCTTGCCGAGGGAAAAGCAGACGCGGCAATCTCGGCAGGAAGTACGGCGTCTATTGTTATAGGCGGTACAATGATTGAAAAGCGCATAAAGGGCGTCAAGAGAACAGCTCTGGTACCGCTTATGCCATGCCTTGGCGGGGTGAGATACTGCGTGCTGGACGGCGGGGCAAATTTAGACTGCCGACCTGAGATGTTATTGCAGTTTGCTATCATGGGAAGCTGTTTTATGAAAGCCACAATGGGCATAGAAAATCCGCGAGTAGGACTATTGAACATAGGCACCGAGGACGAAAAGGGCAGAGAACTTGAACATGAAGCGAAAAAACTGCTCGAAAAAGCGCCGATAAACTTTGTGGGCTATGTAGAAGCAAGAGAAGTGCCGCTTGGGGCGGTAGACGTGCTGATAACTGACGGATTTACGGGAAACGTGTTCTTAAAAGCCTGCGAGGGAATGGGCGCGCTTATGAAGAACGCGCTTAAGGACATATTCTACGCGAATTTAAAGACAAAGATAGGCGCGCTTTGCGTAAAGAGCAAGCTTAATGATTTCATGGCGCAGATGGATTATAAAACGATAGGCGGTTCTCCGCTGTTGGGTACGGCAAAGCCTGTGTTCAAAGCGCACGGAGCGTCCGACGCCGCGGCATTTTTAGGCGCATTCCGCCAGGCAAAGCTCTTTGCGGAGAACAACGCAATAGAAGAAATGACAAAGGCGGTTGCAAGCCTTAAAATCGAGGAGGCATCTGAAAATGCCTGAAAGCGCGGTACTTGAGGGACTTGAAGAAAAAATAGGATATAGGTTCAAAAAGCGCGAATTGCTGAGGAGGGCTATGACGCACTCAAGCTATTCGGGCGGTAAAAATCACGGCAGCAACGAGCGCCTTGAATTTTTGGGCGACAGCGTGCTTCAGGTCACTGTTTCGCAGTATCTCTTTACGAATATGAAAAGCGTTCCGGAGGGCGGGCTTACAAAGCTTCGGGCGTCAATTGTCTGCGAAAATTCGCTGTATTCATTTGCCAAGAAGATTGAACTCGGAAAGTACATACTTCTCGGAAAAAGCGAGGAAGTCACGGGAGGACGCGACAGGCGTTCAATTCTGGCTGACGCGTTTGAAGCAATGCTTGCGGCGGTATATCTTGACGGCGGGCTGAATGCCGCTATGAAAGTGATAATGAAGTTCGTGCCGCCGATTGACGCATTGAAATCGGGAAAAGTAAAACTCGGAGATTATAAGACGATATTGCAGGAGATAATCCAGAAAAATCCCGAAGAAAAAATTTCATACGAGGTTGAGGAAACTCCCGCAAATAAGCAAAACAAAAAGCTGTTTTTTGCCAATGTTCAGCTTAACGGTCAGACCATAGGCAGCGGGAGCGGCTTTTCCAAGAAAGAAGCAGAGCAGGAAGCGGCAAAAGAGGCAATCTTGCTTATGGGATACGATATAGGATAACCCATGAAGAAAACCAACATAAGCATTTTTATACCGCATATAGGCTGTCCGCATTTGTGCAGTTTCTGCGACCAGAAAAGCATATCGGGAGCTTCAGAAGCGCCGTCTGCACATGAGGTTTTGAATATATTAAGCGGGCAGGCGGAGCATCTTTTGTCAAAAAATATGACCGCTGAAATAGCGTTTTTCGGCGGGAGCTTTACGGCAATTGACAGAGGTTATATGGAAAGCCTGCTTAGCGCGGCTGATACGGCGGTTAGGAAATACAAGGTTTATACGGGTATACGCTGTTCAACAAGACCTGACTGTATAAATGAAGAAATCATAG
>CANQOJ010000093.1 GCA_947625455.1 uncultured Clostridia bacterium
GGAATACGGATACAGAAATCCGATGCGGAACATTTCCATGCCAAAATCCGAAAGCAAAGAAGCCGAGGTTTTCAAGAAGGATGAGCGCAGCAGACTTCAGAGCCATCTTCAAAACAACCTTACCGACAGCAATCTTGGAATTCTTCTTACAATGTATTCGGGACTTCGTATCGGAGAACTATGTGCGCTGACGTGGGACGATATTGATTTTGAAAACGGAATTCTTTGCGTTTCCAAAGCACTGCAGCGTGTTCCTGATAAATCGGGCAGCGGCAAAACGATGATCACTATTACTTCCCCCAAGAGCAAGACCTCGGTGAGAGATATTCCGCTCCCTTCATTTATACTGGATATTCTGAACCGAAAGAAACGCTCCGGCGGATGCTATATTTTATCCGGAAACAGCAAGCCCGTAGAGGTACGCACCATGCAGAACCGCTTTAAAGCTGTGCTTAAAGACTGCGGCATTCGTAATGCTAATTTCCATCTGCTACGCCACACCTATGCGACCGTATGTATTGAAAGCGGATTTGATGCTAAGACAGTGAGCGAGCTGCTAGGGCATTCGAATGTCAACATCACACTCAATCGTTATGTTCATTCCTCTATGGAGATGAAGAAGAAATGCGTTGATAGACTTAACTTTGTGGCGTAAGCCTGTCAGCCGTCATTTTTAAAAATGTAAGTCATCGCAAAACCGCATTCTATAACCGAAATGTTGCGTTATTACCTGTATTTGAAGAATTTGCGAAAGCAAATCCCTACCTAAGTATCTTTATTATACCGTATTTCTCGGATATATGCATTGATTTTATTAGAAATATATGGTATAATGTAAGATATGGGGGTGAGGATATGATAAGAATAGCGGTTTGCGATGATTTTCAGGACACGGTCGCTCAAGTGGATGAGTATCTATCGGAATACCAACAGCTAAGAGATCGGAAGCTTGACATTAAATCTTTTTTCAATGCGGAGGATCTATGGGAACATTTAAGAAAAAATCACTGCGATTTGATAATCCTTGATATCGAGCTTGTTAAGATGAACGGCGTGGAGCTTGGGCATATGATTAGAGAAAAATTGAATGATCATGCTGTAAATATAATCTATATCTCCGCTATGGATACATACGATAGGCAGCTTTTTGACGTTCAGCCCATTAATTTTCTGCCAAAACCCATTAATAAAGATAAGCTGTATGATACAATTGATTTAGCAATACAGCTTATAGACGACAGAAATCATGTTTATGTTTTCAAGAATAAAGACGGTTCACATAGAATCAGAATTAAGGACATTATCTATTTTGAGAGTTTCGCGCATGATTTTATGATTGTGACAACAAATGAGAGTTATGAATTCAGGGCAAACTTGTCGGATATAATGAACGAGCTTTCCGAATACGGATTCATACAGGTTCATCGTTCATATATTGTAAATTACGATCAAATCAAGACAATTAAATACGAAGAAATCATCACGTCTAACGGAAGTTCAATTCCAATTAGCAGGAATAAAAGAAAAGAAGTCAGGGAGATGCTGATGAAATTCAGAGGAGATAGGTTATGATTTCATTTACTTTATATAATTTAACTTATTTGCTATCACAGGCGCTAGGCGTTTTTGCCATATACAAGTTGATGAAGGCATTTTTTGACGACAGAATGGTAAAAAAAACTATAGAGATGGTCTCTTTTGTTGCTTATTATGTGGTAACTTCATCTGTATATTTGATTTTGAACATTCCCATTGTAAACTTTGTTGTGAATTTTTTGACAACCTTTTTACTGACCCTTTTATATCGCTCATCCATAAAAAAGAAAGCCTTTGTAAGCGTTATGATATATGTTTTCGGGTTCTGTACCGAAATGCTGGCGGTTACTTTAACCGGTTATATCAATTTTCCCATAAATGATATAAACAGCTATAACTCCATATACGGGGCTGTTTCGGCAAATGTTTTATTGTTTATTGTTTCAATGACGGTCAGCGGCTTTAAAAATATAAAAAATGATAACGCATTGCCCAAATCCTCATGGATAGCACTATTGATTGTTCCTGTTTTATCACTTTTTATACTTGCTATGCTTTTTGGTTTCGAAGGACTTTCGGCATATGATGTGGCGTTTTCCGTGGCTGCCATATTGACAACAAATTTCACGGTATTCTTTTTATTTGATCGGGTGGCGAAGCTATATCGGGAACGTCAGGAAAGCGCCCTGATCAGGCAGCAGAACGAATACTATGTAAACCAATTGTTGCTTGTAGAGGAGTTGCATGAGGCATCCGGCAAATTGAGGCATGACATTAAAAACCATCTGATTACTATAAATTCATATTTGGATAAAAACGACATTGGTGAGGCGAAAAAACATATATCAAGCATAATCGGCGCATATCAAAATAAGATAGAAATTGTTCATACAGGCTTCCCCGCAATAGACGGTTTAATCAATTCCAAACTTCAGTCGGCATATGATGCGGGAATTAAGATAAATGTAAAGACATCTCTGCCCTCTGATTTTTGCTTTTCCTCATTCGACCTGACTGTTATTTTGGGAAATCTTCTTGACAATGCCATGCAAGCCGTTGCCCTTGTCGAAGAAAATAAATTCATTGACATCAGAATGGATTGTTCCAAAGGAATGCTGATTGTGAAGATGTCCAATCCGTTTAAAACTGTGGTAAAAAAAGAAAACGGAAAAATAATCACGTCTAAGGCGGATAAGGAAAACCACGGTTTCGGATTAAGGAACATTGATGAAATACTGGAGAAGTATAACGGAACTTCGAAAACCGATACAAGTAATGGTATTTTTACCATTACGACCGCGTTATATATTGAATAGAATATCGTAAACAGGTTCGAGGGTGCTTGGCTCCTCGAGCCTGTTTTTCCCATTCGTGTCATATTTATATACACTTCGTGCCAAACGTATTGACAAACTATTGCGGAAACGTGTAAAATAAAGTAAATAAAAGAAGAAAGGAATTTACTGCTATGACTAACAGCAAAAAAACTTCAAAGGCTAACATTGCAAAAAGGGCGATAGCAAAGGCGGCAATAATGGCAACAACAGCAAATGTCAACTCAGCCTGCTTTTTTGTTATTCATCAGCCCAAGTTGCCGAAAGGCGCCGAAAAGCTTCGCAAGTTCTGATTATGGGTTTTCTTGCAAAGCTATCGCATAGGATCGGGAACGATCTTATGCGCAGCGACATAATTAAAGCGGAAGATGCGGAGCTATACATATACGGCATAAATCAAATACTGGTTGCTGTGTTAAATTTGTCTTCCGCTTTGATTATCGGACTGATTTTTAATGTATTTCTTGAGATCGCAATATTCATGGCGGCATATATCCCGCTGAGATCTTTCGCGGGCGGATTTCACGCCAAAACGCCTTTGAGGTGTTATATCTTTTCAGTGATTATGCTGATTATCGTTTCAATTGGTATGAACCATCTTTATATAGCAGATTGGGTGTACTTTATCTTTTTGGCAGTATCGTCACTGATCGTGATTATACTTTCTCCCGTAGAGGATAAAAACAAACCGTTGGACGAAAAAGAGCATAAGATATATAAAAAGCGTACGGTAATTATCTTTATGATAGAGGTTGCCATTTGTTTCGTATTTAAGCTGGTAAACTTGCATAGCATATTTGTTGCTATGGTATATTCGTTCACTATATTAGCATTTATGCTAATAGCAGGACAAGCTAAGAACCGTATGTTTTCTTTCCTTAAACAATAGTTCATACTGAATGAATCTGACAATTATAAATACAACCGCACATTGCGGGAATGTACTATGTTTTACGCAGATATATTCCCATCTAGAAAACGTGGTTGTTTTCAAGGAGGATTAAATGGAAAATCGGTTGATTTTATCAGAATACATAGATTTCCTGTTTTATAAAAAACAAGTAATTGTATACAATTCATGGAATGGTAGCTGGGTTAAAATGCCTATAAGTCTCTATGATATTTTAAACAAATCCGTGGAATATGGGTTTACAAAAGCTGATACTCTTCAACATATGGCTGATGAAGAAGATAGGCAAATCATGAAAAAGCTGCTAGATAGCTTGGATAAAATCAACGCTTTCAAAGATAGTAATTCGGAATCAGAAAAAGGCTTATTGGACGACGTAAGTATTATGGTGACGGAGCGATGCAATTTATCTTGTAAGCACTGTTCAGCTTCCGCTAAATCATGCCAAGATTATGAGTTCTTTTCAACTTCTGAAATGATTGATATTATCTCAAAAATTAAAACAGCGAACCCTAAAGCTATAATTATAACCGGCGGTGAGCCTCTGGTAAGGAATGATATTACGGATATAATAGAACATGCCAGAAAAAACTATAAAGGTCAACTTATATTGATGACGAACGGCGTGTTAATTGATGAACATATGGCAGAATTCCTGTCAAAAACGATCTCATCTATTGATATCAGCCTTGATGGCGTTGATGAAAAAACCACTTCCGTTATCCGAGGAAAAGGAGTTTTTAATAAGGTTTTGAATTCGATTAGATTGTTGCAGCGAAACGGTATCAGCAAGATCTCCTTATCAATGGTTGCAATGAGATAATTGTGCTGAAAAATGGCAGGATAACAGAAACCGGAACACATGAAACTTTAATGGCACATCAGTCTGACTACTTTAACCTTTGGATAAAACAAAACGACGAAAAGGAGAACATTCATGAGATTGGATGCCCGTAATTTATCTGTCTGCTATTCCCCAAAAGCTATTGCATTGGACAATGTTAGTTTTTCTTTTGAAAACGGGATTTTGGGATTGCTAGGAAAAAATGGCGCTGGGAAAACCACCCTGATAAAAACAATTTTGGGATTGATAAAACCAACTTCGGGTTCGGTTAATCTTACAAATCCCGGTGAGGAAGTCAGGCTGTCCTATATGCCGCAGGAATTGTCGCTGCACCCAAATCTGACAATATACGAATCGTTGGATTATCACGGTATCCTGTGCGACCTGCCCAAAAGCGTGAGAGCCAAACGAATCCCTTTTCTGCTGAACGAAACAAATCTTTCGGAGCACAAAAACAAAAAGATACGCCATCTTTCGGGCGGCATGAAAAGACGAGTCAGTCTCGCGCATGCGATGCTGAACGATCCAAACATTCTTGTGATAGATGAGCCTACGGTTGGTCTGGACCCCGAGGAAAGGATCAAGATAAGAAATCTGATCTATTCCTTTTCCGCCGGAAGAACAATTGTGTTTTCGACGCATATCATTGAGGATCTGGCAAGCGTGTGCCAAGAACTGATCGTGCTTGATAAGGGAAAGCTGATCTATGACAGCACCGTGGAGAACCTGTTTGCGCTTGCCGAGTCAAAGGTGTTTCTGATCAGAGCCGAAAGTGAGACGGAATTGAATGAATTGTCATCGAGGCTGAACACCGTAGGGGTCGTACATACGTCAAAAGGCAGATTCCTTAAATATGTTGATAAAACGCCTCTTCCCGGTTCGCTTCCTGCAGAAGCTAACATCGAGGATGCATATCTTTGTTTGTACCTGTAATTATATTATAACACTGCGGAAGGAAGGCTTACTATGTTTAGGGAATGTTTCGGTTTTAACTGTAAGATTAACTTTAGAAATTTTATATTTTTGTTGGCTGCTGCGGCGTCGGTAATCTTTTCGGTAATATCTCAGTTGCCTTATTTTGAACATTATCAGCTTACCAACACTGCTGATTTGCAAGCAATAAGTGATAGAATGTGGATTGATGCAACCGTACCGACAAATAACGAGGAGCGGATACAGCTTATAACAAATTATGTACAGGATATTTTAACAGGGGAACTTAAGTCGCAAAATTCCCATGATATCATTGCCGATCTGCAAGAACGGTTATCCGAAAAAAACGATTGGACGGTAGGCGAATTGGACACTTTGTGGGCGGAACTGACCATGAAATATAGCGAGCTTAAAATGCTGACATCAAATCACCTATCCAATGCCTACATCAACAATTTTAGAAAAACCGTGACACAAGACGAGCTGTTCCGATATGCCTACTCTGAAAATAATTTCTCCTCCTATCTTTCCGTTGAGTTTGGAGAATCGCTGTCTTTAGTCATCTCCATATTGTTCATTATTTTTTTTTCGACCGTTTTCCTCGGCGACGTAAAACGGGGCATAACGGATATCCTACATATAAATGTTGCTTTCCCAAGAAAGATGATATACGCCAAATATTTGTCCGCATTAGTCATGGTAACAGGATGTATTTGTCTTGACATAATGGTTGTAAATATCATGCAGCTGCTGTATGTTAAAGACGTAACGCTGAAATGTCTGCTGGTTGTGTGGGGGAATACTTTCTTATACTGCATACCGACTATTGTTTTTTTATCGACCATTTCGGTGATGTTGTGCGTCCTCTTCAAAAATGCGATATTGGGTGTAGCGGCATTGCTGATTGCCAACCTCGCGTCAAGCTTTCATTACATTCTTCCTAACGGCTCGCGTAGGCAACTTCCATTCGCGCCGTTCATTTTTAATTTAAATTCTTTTTTTGATTCTGTAAGCCGTGACGAATTTACCGTGATCCTATTAAACAGGGTTGCGTTTTGTCTGATAGGCGTGATAATGCTTGAACTGACAATTTGGACTTGGAATTGGGTGAAGCGCAAGGGTGCCGAAACCAGCCGCAGGATCTCCAGACCGCAAGTGATCGTTTTTTCATGGTTCTCGCCTAAAAGCTTCTTTTTTTACAATGCGAAAATTATCTTGAACAAGGTAAAACTGGCGGCGGTTTTTATTATCCTTGCTCTGTCGTATGTATCGATAAACGCCAACACAGATATCACGAACATGAGCCGTTCCATTCTGATGATGACTGGTTGGGCATCTGTTATACTGTTTTCCAATATAAAAAGCGTCGAGCATACGGATAACACGACAGACCTGTACAGAATGTCGGTCAAGGGTGGCGCGGCTGTCAGCATGCGTTTTTTGATATGCGAAATATTGATTGCGCTTTTTACATCCGCTGTATTTCTTCTCAGTCTGCTTAGGATTGATCCAATGACATATCATTTTGAGTACATGATGAATATATTCAGCCGTATGACAATTTCCTGTTTGACCTGTGCCAGCTTTCTGGGAAGCGTAACGATGACGCTGGGTTATGTGCTTAAGAAAACATGGCTGGGGCTTGCAGCAGGTCTTGTTGTCAATGTTCTGTTATCGCAAATAAAATCGGATTCAATTTTTAATTTGTATCTGTTTTATTATTTCCCTGAAAACGAGAGTAATCAGCTTTGGATCGTATCTATACTTTTTTACACGCTGATTTCTCTTGCAATCCTATTATACAATATATTTTGTTCTAGAAAACTCATCCGGCATTCCAAAGTAAAATAAAAATGTAAAATTTGGTGAACCAAAGGTGAAATAATTTTGAAACTCTGTAGTCTACAATAATGATTTGCGTATACCCCCATCATGTAAATCAAACAAACACGAAAATCCGGTGCGAAAGTAGTCAGCTTCCTCACCGGATTTACATATGTAATCTGCACTTTTGTCACGATAGATCCGTTATGACATATCCACCGTCCGAGCAGATAAAGAGCGCCCCTTTTGAATATACGATTCTCTGCTCGTTGGAGAAAATAAGATGTGCCGATGGAAAAGTAAACAATACTCCATTTTATTGTAGCATATATAAAACGGCTTATACTCTCCTTTTGGAAAAAAGATTGTTTTTTTCGGCATAATGTGATATAATATAATTGGTTAGATATGAATTGTTCGGGTTTTCAATTAAATGGAGTGCGGGCAGGGTTGTAAGAATGAAGGGATTAGTTTTATGCGAACGGATACAAAGGACATTGTTTGCAGAGTGGCGTATCTTATAGGAATTAAGAAGCCTACACTGGTCAGCAGCTATGCGGATGAGTGCTCCAAGCTGCTCGAACAGCTTGGAGTGAACATAGAAGCAACGATAATCAGATATTTATGCAAGCTGCGAACGGCGCTAATGCTTAAATTTAAAAGGACAGACGATATTCTGAGAAACGACTATATCAATATTGATAGAATAGAGTGGTTCGACGCGGACAACATAGCTTGGCTCGAGGAATGCGGAATACCAATCCTTCTTCCGAACAAGTTCGCGGCGGACTACACTCTGCATATCAATAAGCTGATCTCCGAACATATAACCGCTTGTCGGGAACTCTTTCCCGATTGGCTGAATTGGGAATACATAAAGGACCTATTCATTCTTCCGAAGTTCACCAACGAAGATAATCAGAAGTACGAGTTCGAAAAATTTATGGAAAATCTTCCGTATTACCCGTATCAGCAATATATTCATTGGAAACCCAAGGACTACGGAAATATTTTATACACCGACGGAAAATTCATTGAAATATTATATAAAATGAACGGCGACTACTTTGGCGATAAATCCAAATATAAGAACGCCGTAAGCGAGGTCAAGGATAATATTTACGAATTTATAGGGGGCAGCTACAAGACAGTTATCGTTGTGGACTGTGAGAATTCTGATGTTTACAAGCTGTATGGTATGCTGAAAAATCTCAACAGCAACGAGCTTGATAAAATCGACAAGATAGTACTCTACGATGATGTCCACACCACGGACGGCTGGGAC
>CANQOJ010000094.1 GCA_947625455.1 uncultured Clostridia bacterium
TCCTGTGCGTTTAAGCGATAGGGGAAAATGCGCTTGTGACCGCCGAGGTGCAGGGTTTCGTATTTATCGGAGTTGTAGGTTTCCTGGAATACCGTTACATAATCCGCTCCGCACTCGTGAACATACTTGTACTCATCAGTATTCATGGGATAAACCTCAATTCCCACATTCTTAAAGTACTCGTGAGCAATCGAGCAGGCATTTCCTATATACTCAACATTTGACTTGTTACGGCTTTCGCCAGTGAGAATGAGAATTTCTTCCATTCCCGTTTTCGCAATTGCCTCCATTTCGCGCCTTATCCCGTCAGTATCAAGCTTTGCGCGGCGGATTTTGTTATGGCAGTTGAAGCCGCAGTATACGCAGTAATTCTCGCAGTAATTCGAGATGTACAGCGGTGTGAAAAGGTAAACGCTGTTTCCGAAATGCTTTCGGGTTTCAATCGTTGCTTTTCTTGCCATTTCCTCTAAGTACGGCTCTGCGGCAGGCGACAACAGCGCCGCGAAATCCTCGATTGACGGATACTCAGCCGCAAGCGCGCGCTTTACATCATCTGCCGTGTATGCTGTATAATCATACGCGTTCATTTTTGCTATGACCTGTTCTCCTATATCGGAGTCCAGAACTTCCATACCCGGAAGATAGGTCATATGGTCAATTCTTTTCTGTTCCATTTTTTGCCTTCCTTTTTTCTCTGTTATATTTGAACCATCTGTAACGGGTGGTTTTTTGATTATGTGTCAATCCTGTTAAAGTCATGTATATTTTTATTGCGGTATACTATGTCTGTCCTTACAGTAAACCCCATTTTTTCCCAAAATTCATTTCCAACTTTGTTTCTCCCGAAAACAACAAGCGCCGTTTTGTTTATGCCCTCTTTATCAAGAGCGTCAATCGCGCTGTCAACAAGTTTTCGCGCTATACCTCTGTTTCTGTACGCTTCAAGTACCGCCGTGTGATAAATATAGCCCCTGCGCCCGTCATGACCGACAAGTATAGTGCCGACAATTTTGCCGTCGTCGCAGGCTACAAAATTTGTCTTAGGATTGCGCTTCAGAAACCTTGCTATGCCGTCCTTGGTATCGTCTAAGGAATTAAGACCCATGCCCTTGGTGTTTATCCACAAATCGTATATTCCGTCATAATCCTCAACAGTCATTATTCTTATGTTTATCATAATCTTTCAATATAATCTCCATAACCTTGCTTGCCTGATGTCCCGCGCAAATCATAACCCTTGACGCGGTAAGCCCCTCTCCGTCAGCAACATCTGTTTTCATATCCCCGCAAATGAAAAACCTCTCCGAAACGGTTTTTGTGGTTATGTCATTCGCTCTGCCAAATCCTGCCATACCCGAACCCGAAATGACCTTGACTTTCCTGCTGCTTAAAAGCAAGGCGTTTACAATTTCGGCTTTGCTTTTTGCATTGTCAAACGCTTCGCAGACTATCTCGCAGCCGCCGAAAATCTCCGTGCAGTTCTTTTCGTCAATGAACATATCATATGTTATAACATTGCAGAATGGGTTTATTTCGCTTATAATCGCTTTTATAGCCTGCGTTTTTTTCATTCCGAGGTGTTTTATAGTGTACATCTGGCGGTTTATGTTGGACAATTCAACAGTATCAAAATCAACCGCTACAATAGTCCCCGCACCGCTTCTTGCAAGCGCACAGGCAATATTTGAGCCCAAGCCCCCAAGCCCCGCAACGCCTATCACCGCATTTTTCATCTTTTCATAAATCGGGAACTTTGAGCGCGAATTGACGGCATTTTTAAAATCTTCTTCGGTAATTTCCACTTATCTTAACCCCCGCCGACAAAGCCCACAACTTCAATTTCATCATTGTCGGAAATTCTTGTTTTCGCATAATCAGCTTTCGGCAGAATTTCTCCGTTTATCATAACCGCAACTCTTTCGGGAGAATATCCGTTTTCAGATAAAAACTCGGTTATCAAAAGGTTGTTTGCGTTTACTTCTTCTCCGTTAATCTTTGCCATTTTTTTACACCTGTTTCTTTATATTTTGCCGATATTGCCCTTAATATTGTAACACCTTTTATAAATAAAGTCAATAGCTTGATTTAATTATTTCACACAACGTATATTTTTGCCGTGAATTTTTGTGAAAATAAGACTGTTTTCGGAAATTAGTTGACATTTTTTTTAATTTGTTATATAATATAGTAATTGAGTTAGTTAAAATCACGATACAAAACAGACTGTATATAAAGTTAAGGTCAGGCTGTTGAGAAAATAAGGGAGGCGTTTGCCTTTGAATATTATTATCATAGGCTGCGGAAAAGTCGGAGAAGCGCTTGCGGAGCAGCTTAACGAGCAAGGCAACAATATCACCGTTATTGATACGGATATGAAAAAGCTGAACTCGGTTTCATCAAAATGCGACGTTATGGGCGTAAACGGAAACGGCGCTACGCATCTTGTTCAGCAGGAAGCGGGAATTGAAAGCGCGGATCTGATGATTGCCGTCACGGGATCGGACGAGCTTAATCTGCTGTGCTGTCTTATTGCAAAAAAAGCCGGCAACTGCAAGACGATTGCAAGAGTAAGAAGCCCGCAGTACAGCAAAGAAGCGCCGTTTTTAAAGGACGAACTCGGTCTTGCAATGGTTATAAACCCCGAATATGCCGCGGCGGCGGAAATTGCGAGAGTTTTAAGATTTCCCTCGGCAATGCGGATAGATACATTTTGCAGGGGGAGAGTTGAACTAATAAAGTTAAGACTGCCCGAAAACTGCCCGCTGGTGGGGCTAGCAGTGAAGGAACTGTCGTCAAAGCTGGGGTGCGACGTGCTTGTCTGCACGATTGAGCGCGGAGACGAAGCGTACATAGCAAACGGCAACACTGTCTTTGAAGAGCGCGACGTTATCTCCATAATCGCTTCCCCCAAAAAAGCCAACGATTTCTTCAGAAAGATAAACTACAAGTCGAAATCCGTTAAGGACGCCATGATAGTAGGCGGAGGAGAATTAGGTCATTATCTGTGCGATATGCTTGTAAACGACGGGGTTTCCGTCAAGATTATCGAAAAGGACCCGCAGCGCAGCGATGAACTTTGCGCACAATGGGGCGGCGCTGTGACGGTAATAAACGGCGACGCGTCTGATCAAGAGGTGCTGCTTGAAGAGGGGCTTGCACAGACGGGGGCGTTTGTTGCGCTTACAAATCTTGACGAGGAAAATATTCTCCTGTCGCTTTTTGCCCGCAGTACGGGAAACGCAAAACTTGTCACAAAGATAAACAGAATAGATTTTGAGGACGTTATAAAGCACCTTGACCTTGACACCATAATCTACCCGAAAAACATCACGTCCGATACAATCGTCAGATATGTCCGCTCGCTTAAAAATACACAAGGAAGCAACGTTGAACAACTGCACCAGGTTATAAAGGGAAAGATTGAGGCGGCGGAGTTCATTATAAGAGATAAAAGTTCGGTTACGGGAACGCCTCTTATGAATTTAAAACTCAAAAGCGGTATTCTTGTCGCGGCGATACTGCGCGAAAAGAAAGTTGTTATCCCAAGAGGTTCGGATACGGTTGAACCGGGAGATACGGTGGTAATTGTGTCGGACAGGTCGGAACTGCACGACATTACGGATATTCTCAGATAACAGGTATGTTTTATGAATTACAGAATGATAACATATATCCTCGGTTGGATATTGATATTTGAAGCGATATTTATGGTCTTACCCGCCGTAACAGCTTTATGTTTCGGCGAAAGCGCGGTTTTGTGGTTTGCTGCAACGGCAATAATATGCCTTGTGCCGGGAATATTGCTGACGCAGATTAAAAAACCCGTGAATAAGAAACTCTATTCGCGGGAAGGTTTTGTTATTGTTTCACTTAGCTGGATAGTGCTGTCGGTTTTCGGCGCACTGCCGTTTTTCCTTTCGGGAGAGATACCGTCGTTCATTGACGCGCTTTTTGAAACCGTATCGGGATTTACGACAACAGGCGCAAGCATACTGAATGACGTTGAAAAGCTTTCAAAGTCAATGCTTATATGGAGAAGCTTTACGCACTGGGTTGGAGGAATGGGCGTTCTTGTGTTTATAATGGCGTTTGTTCATTTGTCGGGCGCGCAGAATATGCACATCATGAAAGCCGAATCCCCGGGACCGTCGGTTAGCAAACTTGTGCCGAGAATTAAGACAACCGCACTGCTTTTATACTCAATTTACTTTGTGCTGACATTAGTTGAGTTTGTATTATTGCTTGTCGGGGGAATGACGCCGTTTGAAGCGCTGAATACTGCGTTTGCGACGGCAGGCACGGGCGGTTTCGGCATTTACAACAGCAGTTTAGGCGGATTTTCGGCGTACATACAGATAGTAGTCGTTGTATTTATGCTGTTGTTTTCGGTGAACTTCAACAGCTATTTCTTCCTTTTAAAGGGCAAGCCGAAAGAAGCGCTGACGTCGGAAGTCCTCGTATTTTTCGCAATAGTAGCCGCGTCAATTGTAACGATTGCGCTTGACATAAGCAACAGCGCAGGCAGCATGGGAAAAGCGTTTCTTGACTCCTCTTTCGCGGTGTCGTCAATAATTTCAACCACGGGTTTTTCAACCGCCGACTTCAATCTGTGGCCCGAACTTTCGAGAACAATACTTGTCCTGCTTATGTTCATAGGCGCATGCGCGGGCAGTACGGGCGGCGGAATAAAGGTTTCAAGGATAATCATAATGTTCAAGAATTTGTGGAAAGAACTGCTTGTTATGATACACCCAAATCTGGCAAAAAAAGTAAAGCTTGACGGCAGGTCGGTAGACCATGAAACGGTGCGGTCGGTAAGCGTTTATCTGGTGGCATATGTGCTGTTGTTTACCGCTTCGCTGGTGCTTATATCAATCGACAATCACGACCTTATCACAAACTTCACGGCTGTTGCGGCAACAGTAAACAACATAGGTCCGGGACTTGAAGCGGTAGGTCCTACGGCAAACTTCGCCTTTTTCTCGGCATTCAGCAAGATCGTACTTATTTTCGATATGCTTGCGGGCAGGCTTGAACTGTTTCCTATGCTGCTGCTGTTCAATCCCGCAACATGGCGAAAATAAATATTTGGAGGAATTTTATGGCAAATACTACCGAAATCACCGTGCGTTATGCGGAAACGGACTGCATGGGAGTTGTTCATCATGCGGTATATCCCGTATGGTTTGAGATTGCGCGGACGGATTATATTAAGGCTGCGGGAATGAGTTATGCTCAGATTGAGAAAAACGGCGTTATGCTGCCTGTCGCGGGGATTACCTGCAAATACCGCTCGCCCGCGAAATATGACGATGAACTTGTGATAACAGCAAGGATAACGCGACTGAACGCCGCGAGGATTGAGTTTTCATACACGGTAACGCGAAAAGGCGAAAGCACGATACTTGCAGAGGGTACAAGTTCGCACGGCTTTGTTGACAGCAAGACCTTTAAACCTTTGAATTTCAAAAAACAATGCCCCGAATTTTTCGCAGTGCTGGAAAAATATGCGAAAATAGACGAAGCATAAGGAACATTTAGCAAGGGGGAAACTTTTTGAAAAAAGTTTCCCCCTTGAACCCCTTTCAAAAACTTTCTATTACTGCTGATGACGGAAATGTTCTTTGACGCATAATAGAAAAACGAAGCTAGAGTTTATACCAAAACAAGATTTGAAAAGGAAAAAGCCGTACCCAAAAGTACGGCTTCAACTAAACTGTTGTAATGATTACTTGATAATCTTTATTTTGCCGAGGAGCGGGATTTCGTTTTCCTGTCCCTGAAGCGCACCGATAAAGCCTATAAACCAGCAAACGACCATAAATACATCCCATATCCAGCCTACAAAAGGAATAACGCCTATAAGTCCAAAGAGCAGGATAACAAGCGCCTGGTTGATGTGGAATTTTGCTCCCTCTTTATCGCCTGCAAGAAATGCAATAAGAAGTCCGATCCAAGTAAGATATGCAACAATACCCGTAGTTTTTGCGTCCATAATAAAACCCTCCAAATAAACAATAAGTACAGCGAACCTAACCTTCGCAATAATGTTATTCTATCCTAAATTACGGGAATTGTCAAGCACTATAAGCGCATAAAGTCAGCTTTTTCAAAACTTTTATGAATTTTCGACAAATTTTCCTTGTCCGCCGCTCTGAAACTTTGCTAATTTTGCAAATAGGGATTATACATTTTTTCGTCAGCTAACGTTGTCATGTCGCCATGCCCCGTGTAGACATTAAAATTACCGTCAAGCGCTGAGATTTTCGCCAGACTTTCGCGCATAAGCCTGTCGCTTCCCGAAAATCCGTCAGTCCTTCCAACGCTGTCTTTAAACAGAACATCGCCCGAAAAGAACCCTCCCGCGCTTTCGCAGAACAGCAGACAACTCCCCGCAGTATGCCCCGGCGCTGACATTACGCTGAAATCAATACCGCTTATTGTAAACCTGTCGCCGTCAGAAAAGGTCTTGTCGGGAACAACCGGCTCAAACTCTTTGCCCTGCATAAACCATGCCCAACTCTTATCCGCGCTTGCCAGCATTTCACTGTCAAGTTCGGGCGCATACACTTTCGCACCCGAAAATCTCTTTAATGCGTTAACTCCCGCAAAATGGTCAAAATGCCCGTGAGTTATTATAATACCGCCGATTTTTAGCCCGTTAAGTTCAACATATGCTTCAACTTCTCCCGAATCTGCGGGATCAATTACCACGGCTTCATTGTTGCCGCCCGTTATGATATAGCAGTTGGAAGCCAGCGCCCCTAACGCCATTCGCTTTATATTAACCATCTCAATTCCCTCTTATCTCAACTTCAAACTCTTACCTGTTTCCCAAGTTGTTATATTCCCAACTCTAGCCTCTAGCCTCTATCAAGCTTTACCCGTTCTGTCAGCGGAAATAACTCCGGGTATTTTCTGAAGCCGTGAAATTACGTTTGTAAGCTGTTCAACGCCCGCGACTTCAATTGTTATAAGCAGGTTTGTGTTGCCGTTTTTCAGCCTGTGCATGTTCATCTCGTGCATGGGTATTTTATTCGCCGCGATAGCCGCGGTGATGTCGGCAATAACGGACGATTTCTGCTCGGAAATTATGTCGATTGTCGCTCTGTAGGTCGTATCGTCAACTCCCGCCCATGACGCTTTAAGCCACCTGTCGCGGTTTTCCTCGCTGTCCATGTTGTTTATGACGTTCACACAGTCCTGCTTATGAATGGAAACTCCGAAACCGCGCGTTACAAAGCCGATTATCGGATCGCCCGGCAAGGGATTGCAGCACTGCGCAAATTTTATCTGGCAGTTTTCTATGCCCTCGATTATTATGCCTTTTTTGCGGCTGCGGGCGTTGGTTTCCTCTATATTTTCCTCAGCCGTCATAAGCTCGGCGTTATGCTCTTTTTGAGCGCGGGCGGCGCTGTCCTTTATGCGCTGAATGACTTTCGACATTGCAACGCCGCCGTAGCCTATCGCCGCATACAAATCGTCAACGCTCGCTAAATGCGCCTTAAGCGCCGCTTCTTCAAGGATCTCTTTTTCAAGCGGAATGTTGTTGCGCTTAAACTCGCGTTCAAGTTCCTCTTTTCCGCAGGCTATATTTTCCTCTCTGCGCTCTTTCTTGAACCATGAACGTATCTTGCTCTTAGCTTCTGTCGTCTGTGCAATATCAAGCCAGTTTCTGTTCGGACGGTAATTCGGAGAACCGCTCGTGAATATCTCGACAATATCCCCCGTCTTTACCTGATAATCAAACGGCACCATTCTTCCGCCGACTTTCGCTCCCGTCATCTTGTTTCCGACTTCGGTATGAATTGCATATGCGAAATCAAGAACGTTTGCGCCAAGCGGCAAAGCGAATACATCGCCTTTCGGGCTGAACACGAAAACCTCGTCCTGCGTTAAGTCGTTTTTGATTGCGTCAGTTATCTGCTCGACATCATCGGCTTCCTGCTGACGTTCAAGCAATTGTCTTATCCAGTCAAAGCGTTTTTCGCCCTCAACGTTTCCCTTTAACCCCGCCTTATACTTCCAGTGCGCGGCAATACCATACTGTGCGGTGTTGTGCATTTCAACCGTTCTTATCTGAACCTCAAACGGTATGCCCTCTTTGCCGATAACTGTTGTATGCAAGGACTGATAGCGGTTAGGCTTCGGCGTTGCGATATAGTCCTTAAAGCGGTACGGCATAGGGCTGAACAGGTCGTGTATAACTCCGAGAACATTGTAGCACTCAACCACCGACTGCACGATTATTCTTACGGCGTAAATATCGTATATTTCGTCAAAAGGCTTGTTTTTGACGTACATTTTCTTGTAGATGCTGAAAATTGACTTTACTCTGCCCTCAATTACGGGAGGGGGATCAATATCCGTTACTCTTGAACGTATGCGGGTTATAATCCTGTCAATAAAGCTGTCGCGCTCGTCCTTGTGCAAATCAAGCAGGCGCTCTATTTCCTTACAGCCGTAAGGATCAAGATAGCGTATGGCAATACTCTCCATTTCCTCTTTCACATCGCTCATACCTAAGCGGTGTGCGATAGGCGCATAGAAGTTCATTGTTTCAAGCGAGGTTTTAAGCTGTTTTTCGGGCGGGCGGGCGTAAAGCGTGCGCATATTGTG
>CANQOJ010000095.1 GCA_947625455.1 uncultured Clostridia bacterium
ATCATCGTCGCAAATTGCGATGCGCATAACGTATCCTCCTGAGTTCGGCTAAAACCGCCGAAGAATAAAGGCAGTTCTTTTATATCGTTTCGGAATATATAACAGACTGTATAAAAAGTCCAACCTCAGGCTGTTGAGAAAGCCTCAGATGCTAGGAAACGGTGCTACGGCTAGGCTTTGTGCCTGCCGTAGTGCCGTTGACGACGCAGATGAGGCTTTATCGACAGCCTGATATAATAACCATTCTGAGATTATTATAGCATAACAATTTATTTTTTTCAATACAACAGTTTTGACTTTTACGAAATCAAATATGACTTTTACGAAATAGGATAACCTGTTAGAGGTAAGAGGCTAGAGGCTAGAAAAACTTCCAAGAAATCCCAACGTGCATTCTGTGCAAATTTTATGTAAACTTTTCTAGGAAAAATTAACCTGAAATACTTTACATATTTTTTGCACAGAATGCACAGTCCAGAATTTGGAAGTTCTTTCTAGCCTCTAGCCTCTTTGCTAGATGCTAGAGATTAAGAAGCTAGAGGCTAGAGTTGAAGTCAAGACAAGTTTACCTTTTCAAACCTTGCCTTAGTTCAAACTCTAGCCTCTAGCCTCTTGAAAATCTAGCCTCTAGTTCACCACGGAATGTTGTCGGAGAACACAACTTCAAACGAATACTTATCTTGAAATGATTTCGCATATTCCATTTGTTCTTCCGTGAATTTACTTGTAACAACTGTCAGTTTTCTTATCCCGTCAAGAGATTCAAATTCCGAAAAATCACAAAATTTATTTGTTATTACACTGCGCAAGTTGGATTCGATGTTATACCAACATATTAAGAATTCATTTGATGAATAGATTCTGATGATGTATTCGCCTCTCATTGTTACATCATGCTTGCCATCTGCGATGCTTGAACTGAACATATTGCAAAATCTCATACTTGTATTTGTAAAATCTGCATCAGCTCCCAAATAATCCAGATAATACTCGCCAAGGTTACCGCTCTTATAATTGGCGGACTTATAAGAAAACGCCCCGCTTAATTGTTCATTTACATCATCGAAAACCGGAATAAACGGTTCGGAAAGAAAATTAAAGTCATGATTGTCCGGAGCGGCAAGACCTGATTGCAAACATATCAAGACGATTGCCGAAATAGCTAATAAAACGACAGCAGAAATCGCAAGTTTAAATTTCATAAATGAACATTGCCCCCTTTTAGAAGTAAGAGGTAAGATGTAAGAGGTAAGAGTTCAAGCCAAAAGGTTGTTTTCCTTATTAAAGCAAGTTTTTTATAGAAGAAATAAGAGGTCAGCACCAAAATTCTTACCTCTTACCTCTAACATCTTACCTCTAAATGGTGCGAGTAACAGGACTTGAACCTGCACACCGAAGTAACGGCACCTAAAACCGTCGCGTCTGCCAATTCCGCCATACTCGCAAGTTGCTGTTGTTAATGGTCAACAGCAAACCTTTTGTTTAAACCTTGCTTTGGTTCAAACTCTAGCTTCTAGCCTCTTAATTTCTAGCTTCTGGCAGGGCACCTAAAACCGTCGCGTCTGCCAATTCCGCCATACTCGCAAGTTGCTGTTGTATTTAACGGTCGTAGACAGTTGACAGCGTAGTCAGTTGACAGTGTACAGTGGACAGTATACAGTAGTATGTATCCGCTTACGCGGATATAATTAGATTGTTTTGGGATTATAAGAGCGTAAACCTATCGGGTGCTTACGTTGTTTCAGTTCCAAAACAATCTAAATCCTATCCGCCGTAAGGCGGATACCTAAACTGTATACTGTTCACTGTACACTGTCAACTGCCTACAGAGCGTAAACCTATCGGGTGCTTACGTTGTTTCAGTTGCAAAACAATCTTAATCGTCCGCGTTAGCGGACACCTTAACTGACTACTTTACACTGTCCACTGTATACTGCGCTGTGCGCAGCGCGCTGTCAACTGTCTACAGGTATTTCTTAAGCGCTTCAGCCTTGTCCGTTTTCTCCCAAGCAACTCCCAAATCCTCGCGTCCCATATGCCCGTAAGCCGCAACCTGACGATACTGCGGTTTTCTGAGGTCAAGAGTCTTGATTATGGCGGCAGGTCTGAAGTCGAACTCCTTTACAATTGCCTCGGCAATTTTCTCGTCCGAAATCTTCCCCGTGCCGAATGTGTCAACCATTACCGAAACGGGATTTGCAACGCCTATCGCATACGCAAGCTGAATTTCCGCTCTCTCCGCAAGCCCCGCCGCAACAATATTCTTCGCCGCATATCTCGCCATATACGCCGCAGAACGGTCAACCTTTGTCGGATCTTTTCCCGAAAATGCGCCGCCGCCGTGACGTGAATATCCGCCGTATGTATCGACAATTATCTTGCGCCCCGTAAGTCCGCTGTCGCCCATAGGTCCGCCCACAACGAAACGGCCCGTGGGGTTTACGAAATATTTGGTGTTATCGTCAAGAAGTTCTGCGGGGATTGTTGTCTTGATAACTTTTTCAATGATGTCGGTTCTGATTTGTTCAAGTGTTGCAGAAGCAAGGTGCTGTGAAGAAACAACAACCGCGTCAACTCTAACGGGTTTGTTGCCGTCATATTCAACGGTAACCTGCGTCTTGCCGTCGGGCAGAAGATACGGAATTTCTCCGCTTTTGCGGACGGCAGTCAGCTTTTTCGCGAGTTTATGCGCAAGGCTTATCGGCATAGGCATAAGCTCCGGAGTTTCCGAGCAGGCAAACCCGAACATCATACCCTGGTCGCCAGCGCCCGTATCGCAGGCATTCTGCTCTCTGCCCTCTAGCGCATTGTTGACGCCCATGGCAATATCGGGCGACTGCTTGTCAATCATTGTTGTAACGGCGCAGGTGTTTGCGTCAAAGCCGAACTCGCTGTCGGTATAGCCTATCTCGCGCACAGTCTGGCGTGCAATCTCGGCAATATCGACATTAGCCGTTGTTGTAATCTCGCCCATAACCGAGATAATTCCAGTTGTCGTGGTGGTTTCGCACGCAACGCGCCCCATGGGATCCTGTGCTAAAATAGCGTCAAGCACCGCGTCGGAAATGTTGTCGCAAATCTTATCGGGGTGTCCCTCGGTAACGCTTTCCGAGGTGAACAGTTTTTTGAATGCCATAATTTTCCTCCTGTCAATATCTTTTACTAACTCTAAGCAACCGCCTTTTCGATTGCCATATAAAACAAAACGCTCACAAGGAGTGAGCGGGCAGAAATCCTCTTCACTCCTTATCTCTCGGCAGAATTAACCGCCGCAGGACGTAGCACCTTGCGTTCGGAAGCAAGCCGAAGAACATTTAAACAATTCAACGGTCTTGAACCTTGGTAGGTTGCCGGGCTTTAAGGGACCAGTCCCCCTCCGACAAAGCAAAAACTTCAATCGGTATGTCAGCCGCTCTTGATAAGGCATTTTGTTACCTTAACAGTATAGCATATACCGACAGTATTGTCAAGTATTTTTCTATAAAAATTTTACTTTCCTACGGTAACAGTATACAGTGGACATTGGACAGTATGCAGTAGAATGTGTCCGTCTAGAGGCTAGATTTCTAAGAGACTAGAAGCTAGAGTTTGGACCAAACAAGCCCAAGCCCTCAACAGGGTTACGCTCTTTTAATATGAATACAATCTTAATCATCCGCGCCAGCGGACACATTCTACTGCATACTGTCCAATGTCCACTGTATACTGTATTCACCCCCGGAGGGTAAAATTTTTATGAAAAAATACTTGACAAATGCATGAAATAATGTTATAATTTTTTTAGGTGAATACTTAAATGCGTTGATGGGGAACAAGACCTTGCGTGCTTTTTCAGAGAGCCGTTGTTTGGTGTGAAACGGCAGAGCAGCTGGGAGATGGCTCGCCCCTGAGCAGAACGGGCGAACGCTTTATTGTAGGCAATTGCGGTTGATGTTGCAAAACTTGGCAACTGTTGCTGACATTACAAGATAGGCAGTGACATTATAGACAGTGCAAATGCCGCTCGGCAAATAGTCCGTTACGGGTTTCTTCCGTTATAGGGAAACGCGCTGTCTGGCGCTGGTGAGGCGAATTTCCGCAAGGATTTTCGTGAATTGAAGTGGTAACACGGGTAGTTCTCGTCTTCAAATATGGACGGGAGCTTTTTTGTTGCCGAAATTTTAGTTAATTATCTGTAAAGGAGAATATTTTTATGAAGTTTGCAAGCAAGTATCAGAAACGTTATTTTATGCCGCCGTATTCGTGCCTTGACTGGACGAAAAAGGAGTGCATTGAAAAACCGCCCGTATGGTGCAGCGTTGACCTGCGCGATGGAAATCAGGCGCTTATTATACCTATGTCGCTTGAAGAAAAGCTTGAATTTTTCAAGGTGCTTGTTGACGTTGGTTTCAAGGAGATTGAGATAGGATTTCCTGCGGCTTCCGATACGGAATACGAGTTTTGCCGCGCGCTTATCGAGCGCAATTTAATTCCCGATGACGTAACTGTTCAGGTACTGACGCAGAGCCGTGAGCATATTATAAAGAAAACATTCGAGGCGCTTGAGGGCTGTAAGAATGCAATTGTACATCTGTACAACTCGACCTCTGTCGCTCAGCGTGAGCAGGTGTTTAAAAAGAGCAAGGCTGAAATTGTCGAAATAGCGACAAGTGGCGCAAAAATGCTGAATGAATACAAGGCTAAGACAAAGGGAAATTTCCGCTTTGAATATTCGCCCGAAAGCTTTACGGGAACAGAGCCCGAATTTGCTCTCGAAATCTGCAACGCCGTTATCGACATCTGGAAACCCACCGCCGACAACAAGGTAATTATAAATCTCCCTGTTACCGTTGCGGAAAGCATGTCGCATGTTTACGCACAGCAGATTGAGTACATGTGCAAGGAACTTAACTGCCGCGAGAATGTTGTCGTATCGCTTCACCCGCATAATGACAGAGGGTGCGCTGTCGCGGACACGGAGCTTGGTTTGCTTGCGGGAGCGGACAGAGTTGAGGGAACGCTTTTCGGAAACGGCGAGAGAACGGGTAATGTTGACATCATAACGCTTGCTCTCAATATGTACACTCACGGAGTTGAGCCAAACCTCGATCTGACCGATTTGCCGAAGCTTACGGCAATTTACGAGAGACTTACCCGAATGAGGGTTTACGAGCGTATGCCGTACAGCGGACAGCTTGTTTTCGCGGCATTCAGCGGTTCGCATCAGGACGCTATTGCAAAAGGCATGCACTACCGCGAGGAAAATGATCCCGAACACTGGAATGTGCCGTATATTCCGATTGATCCGCATGACTTGGGCAGAGAGTACGAGGGTGATGTTATCCGCATAAACTCTCAGTCGGGCAAGGGCGGCATAGGCTACCTTATGGAACAGAATTTCGGCATTGTAATGCCGAAGAAAATGTCCGAGCATTTCGGATATACCGTAAAGGGGGTTTCCGACCGTGAGCATAAAGAGCTTCACCCCGACGAAGTTCATGAAATATTCGAGCAGACCTATGTCAACAAGCGCACAAAGTTCTATATACCCGAAGCGCATTACAAACAGGGCGAGTGCATAACCGCCGAAGTCACCGTTTCAATGAACGGCAAAACAAGCGTATTCACAGGTGAGGGCAACGGAAGACTTGACGCGGTTTCAAACGCCGTAAAGGCGGGCTTAGGTATTGAATATACAATCAACACCTACACCGAGAATGCCATTGAAGAAAGCTCAAAGTCAAAAGCGCTCTGCATGATAGGCATAACGACAGCAGACGGCAAAACATTCTGGGGCGCGGGGATAGATACCGACATCATAAATGCTTCGGTTTGCGCGCTGGTGTCGGCACTCAACAATTCTGATTTGATATGAAATAGTATACAGTAGACAATGGAAAGTAAACAGTTATGGTGTCCGCTTCGCGGATTATTTAGATTTTTTTGAATTTATCAGGGCGTAAATCACCGTAAAGGATGATTTACGCTCTTTTAATTTATAACATCTAGATGTTTTTGGTTGTTTGTATGAAAAAAACGGCAAAATGTATAAAAGTACTTGATTTTCAGTCCAAAATATGTTATAATATCATAAAAATGAAAATCTGTTTGTTTGGTCGGCAAACGGCTTTTGATATATAGTAGGGGGCGGTAATTATGCGAACGTCTGATATTCCCGAAAAATACCGTGATATGTTTGTAAATATCCTTAACGGAAATTCGGCAACACATATCCTCTGGATGTGCAAGGAGGGCAGAACATTTTCTATCGGAAAGAATTTCCTGCCCGAAAATGTAAGCGAACCGCTTGATTATATACGTGAAAACGAGTATTTGTCAACTTCGTCAAAGGACACGTTCAACGTCTTTTCAGCGCATGTTGAAGAAGCTATACTTTCGGGCACTGACAGAGATTATTATTCGGCTGATGTGGAGTTTAAATTCCCCGGTGAATTTGGCTTTACTCTGTGTCATTGTTTTGCGCTGTTCTATTACGGCGACGACAAGCGCGCTGACGCTGTGTTCTTAAGTATCCGCCCGTTTAAGTCACCCCAGGTGTTCAACAAAAACATAGTATCGCAGTTCACTTCAGATAAAGATCCCGAACTTTTGGGCAAACGTCTCAAAGTGCTGTATGCTGAACACCCCGACGAGGAGATTGCGTATATTCAGTTCGATATCGAACGCTTTAAGCTGATAAACGAGAAGTACGGCGTTGAAATCGGCGATGAAATACTTAAGTTCATAAACGATTCGCTGGGGATAATATGCGGCGACAAAATACCTTTCTGCCGTCTTACGGCTGACGTGTTTATGGTTGTCGTGCCGTTTAAGGACAAAGATGAACTTGTAAGCTTTATCCGCAGGATTGAAAGCATGATTGTGGGGTACAAGGGCTTGGAATACCGCGTTATATTCGGCGTTTCGATTGTTGAGGACAGGTCAATGCACACCCGCAGAGTAGGCGACTATGCGTCTCTTGCCCGCAAGGAAATTCACGGCAACGCGCTTGAAAACATAGGCTGGTACAACGGCGCATTAAAAGAAGAACTCGAAAAAATGCAGAGCATTGAAAACGATATGCATAAGGCGCTTATCAAAAACGAGTTTCTTATGTATCTACAGCCTAAGTACAGCATTTCCACAAACAAGATAATCGGCGCGGAAGCGCTGGCGCGCTGGAATCATTCAAAAAAGGGCATGATACCGCCGTCGGATTTTATTCCCGTGTTTGAAAAGAACGGGTTTATATTAAAGCTTGACAGGTTTATATGGGAAACCGCCTGCAAGGAAATCCGCGCTTTGATTGACAGGGGAATTAAGGCGGTTCCCGTTTCGGTGAACATTTCGAGAGAGTATGTACATACGTTTGACGTGGTAGGGTATATTTCCGCGCTTGTGAAGAAGTATGACATACCGATAGAACTGCTTGAACTTGAAATAACGGAAAGCATGGATTCATTCGGCGTTGACGAGATTGTATCAAAGCTTAAAGACGCGGGATTTAAAATGCTTATGGACGATTTCGGTTCGGGGTATTCATCGCTTAATATGCTCAAAACCACACAATTTGACGTTCTTAAAATCGACAGGGGATTTTTAAACGAGTTTATGGGAAGCGACAGAGGACGAAAGATAATTTCGCACACTATCTCCATGTCGCAGGATATCGGCATTGACATCATAGCGGAGGGCGTTGAAACCTTTGAACAGGCAATGTTCCTTGAGGACTGCGGGTGCGATATGGCGCAGGGGTTCTATTATTCAAAGCCTGTTCCCGTTGAGGAATTTGAAAAACGTCTGATTGAAGAAAACAAATAAAGAGGTAAAATGGTAAAATTCAAAAAGATACTGCTAGGCGTTCTGATGATTGCTGTAATGCTGTTCATATGCAGCTGTAAAAACGGCAGTTCACCAAGTTCCGTTGTTGAAAGCAGTTCATCAAAAGCCGATATCAGTTCGTCAGTTGAGGACAGTTCAACGTCAAGCGAAGAAAGTTCGGTTTATGACAGCAGTTCATCATCAGCTGAGGACAAATCAAGTTCATCAGCCGAAGAAAGTTCAGTACCCGACAGCAGTTCATCAGACGTTGAAGAAGCAATTGACGAAAACGGCAGTTATACAACAAAAGAGGACGTTGCGCTGTATATACACACTTACGGCAAACTGCCGAAGAATTTCATCACGAAAAAGGAAGCGGAGAAGCTGGGCTGGACGGGCGGCTCGCTTGAAAAATACGCAGAGGGCATGTGCATAGGCGGAGACCGTTTTGGAAATTATGAGGAGCTGTTGCCGACCAAAAGCGGGAGAAAATACACGGAGTGCGATATAGATACCTTGGGTAAAAGTTCGAGGGGCGCAAAGAGGATTGTGTTCTCAAACGACGGGCTTGTGTACTATACGGACGACCACTACGAAACGTTTACGTTGCTGTACGGGGGATGACAGTATACAGTTTAAAGTGGACAGTGTACAGTTATGGTGCCGCTTTGCGGCAGATTTAGATTGTTTTAGGATTAAGAGAGCGTAAACCACTCGATAGGCTTACGCTCTTTTCCTTTCAAACCACGTCCGGGCGCTCCGGGGTGCAGCCACGGCTTTGG
>CANQOJ010000096.1 GCA_947625455.1 uncultured Clostridia bacterium
GAAAACTTTTTTGAAAAAAAGTTTTCCCTCTGGACTCCTTTTCAAAAAACTTTATATCGCCAATGTTGTTTTAAATTAAACGTTGTTTTTATCCAAGTAAATCTTGCTTTAGTCCAAACTCTAGCCTCTAACTTCTCAAAGCGTTTTGCGCGAAGCGCATAATGCGTCTAGCTTCTAGTCGGGGTTCAATGGGAAAACTTTTTTCAAAAAGTTTTCCCATTGCTAAATCCACGCTTAGGCGTACTTAGTTCCTCACCGTCAGCAGTTTTTTCATCAACCCCTCACAGCCCTCAAGTATATCGGAATACGTTCTCTCAAAATCTCCCGTATACCAAGGATCTGAGATATCGCGCGGGTTGTCGGTGAAGTCAAGCAGTCTATAAATTTTCGCGTTGTATTTATCGCCCGCAATGCGCTTTATATTACGGATATTTGCGCTGTCCATTCCGATGATCAGGTCGTACTTTTCGCAGTCGTCTTTTGTCATCTGCCGCGCGCGCTTTTTTGAACAGTCAATCCCTAACCTGTTCAGTATCCGCACAGTTCCCCTATGAACGCCGTTTCCTATTTCTTCCGCAGAAGTTGCCGCAGAACTCACGTCAACATCTGTTATCCCTCGCTTTATCAGCATGTCCGCAAATATAAACTCCGCCATAGGCGAACGGCAGATATTGCCGTGACAAACAAATAGTATTTTGTACATCTTAATTAACTGCCGTTCCGTTTACATAGGTTCTGTTTGTGCGGACAGTACCGTTTGCATTGTAGTAGGTGTAAGTGCCGTTGTAAAGCTTGTCGTTTCTGAAAGTTCCTTCTTCGACAATCGTGGTGTTGTCGGTATTTGTTGTTGTCTTAACGCCCTGACCGTTCATATTGCCGTTTGAATACTCGCCCTCGTAAACAAACACCGAGCCTCTTGCGAATGTGTAGGTAAGCTTAACCGTACCTGTTGCCTCGCCGTTTGTAAAATCACCCTCAAGCACGCTTTTGTGACCGCTTTTGTAGTTTATCGTCCTTACGCCCGTGCAGGTAAACTGCCCGTCAATAAAATCGCCCTCGTATATATACACATTTCCGCTGCTGTATTTAACTGTCCTTACGGCAGTACCGCTTAAGTTTCCGTTTGCAAAAACGCCCTCGTCAATAACAGTATCACCGTTTGCATAACTTGTGGTTTTCTTGCCGTTTCCGTTGAGGTTGTCGTTTTGGTATTCACCCTCATAAACAAAACTCGTTCCGTCTGTAAAGGTGTAGTCCATTTTAATTTGTCCGCTTGCTATTCCGTCGGTGAATATGCCCTCAATAACGCTTGTTTCGCCGTTGGAATACTTTGTTGTCCTCTTGCCTTGACCGGACATATTCCCGTTGTCGAAATTTCCCTCGTAAATATCGCCGTTTGCCCAGGTGAACACACCCTCGCCGTTTGGAATATCGTCTTTCCAGCCGCCTGTATATTCGTTGCCGTTGTAGTACGTCATTGTACCGTTTCCGGTTCTTTTGCCGTCTTTTATCTCTCCGACATAAACTCCGTCAGAGAAGTTTTTCGTGACATTATCGCCCGTATCGGCTTCTTCAAACGCCCTCATGCCGTCAGTGACGTTGTAGATGAAAGAAACGGGATTTGAATACAGTTCCTTGCCGTCAGCTGTTTTTACCGCCATAACGCTGAAATAGCAGTCCTCTTTAGGTTCAAGATTTTTCCATATGACGCCGTTATAGCCTGCAATATTTGCAAGATATTCGCTGTACAGTATTTCGCTCATAGAACTGTTCATTCTCAAAAACAGCCACCCGTCAACGTTCTCATCACCTTTCCACGCAACGGCAGTCCCGTCTCCCGCTTTGTATTCAGCCTTAACGTTTGACGGTTCTGCGGGGTTAGATGCGGAAAATGCCCCCGACGCTGTTAATTCAGCCCAGTCCGAATAAACGATATTGCCGTTTTCATTTCCAACCGCGCGGACTTTGATGTCAACAGACTTTGCGTTCAGCGGGATAGCCGCGTAAACAGACGTGTCCTCGGTTTCCTTAGCGGAAATGATATTTGCGCCGTTGTATATGCGGTATTCATAGTATTCCGCATTTTCTGCGGAATCCCACTGCGCCTTTACCGCAGACTTTCCGCTTCCGCTTAAAGTGAGAGTAAGAGCGGGAAGCTTCGCACTTTCGGGAGAAAAATCGGTTTTTGAAACGTCGGGAATACGGCTGCCGTAATCTGCCGAATTGCCGTCAACATATGCCGCATAGTCCGTGCCTATGCCCATAAATTTTTCGCTGTATCCGTTTTCTTCGTCATTCCTGCACACGTCAACAAAGTAATATTTGTCGTCAAGTTTTGCAACATTCAGCACATTGTTTTCTCCGCCTGCCGAAAACGTATCAATTTCCATGGCGTTAGCCATTGCACTGAATGTCAAGGCATATCCCGTGCAAATCGTATCGCTTGTCATAAGAACGGAGTACATTGACTGATTTTTGTCATCAGCACCACTTGAAACCGCAGTGTTCTCGCAAATCAGCTTGTTTGCGGATTTAATCTTCTCCCATGCTGTTGTTTCATCGTCCGTACATTCCGCAATCCACCCGTCAAGTTTAGCAAACGTATCGTTTATCGCCTTTGCAGGATCTTCAAGATTCATAAAATAGTCGCCGAGGACGAAATAAACGTTGTCAGCCGAACAAAAACAAGCATTGTCAAGGAAGAAATACTGTGGTTCGTTAAGTCTGAACCAGAAGCACACGTCAGCCGCCTGCTGTGCCGTAAGTTCAAGGTCGGAATACTTTGCGCCCTTTATAACGTTTTCTCCTGAAAATTCGGCATGGTCTTTCAGCGATTTTGCAAGAAAATCCTTGCATATCTCGCCAAGCCTGTCATATAGCGTTGCTTCTGCTTTTGAGAGATTGACCTTTGCCGACTTGCAGGCATATGTGTTCCATTCGCGCGCTTCAACTTTTGTGTCAGTCGGCGCTGTGGTTTTCTTAAACAGCGCTTCGAGTTCCTTTGCTTCGTCCTCTGAAATCTCGGTCATACTGCCGTTTAACAACTCCGCGTCAAAGCCTTTATAGCCTTTTTCAATGTCAATATCGGCGTTTATCTCCTTAAGGGCTTCTGTATCGTTGATGTCCATGTTGTTTTCGGTATTTGAACAACCGCTCAAAATAATTGCGCTTATCAATAAAACAGCCGAACTTTTAATTAAACTTTTCTTCATTTCTTTGTTCCTTTCATTTAGTCTGAATATTAAAAACACATTATATTTTACCACATTTTAATATCTTTGTCAATGTAAATTTAAAAAATACTTAAGGAACATATATTAACCCTTTGTTTCCGTCAGAAACAATATTCCTTAACTTTCCTATTTTCTCTATCTCACAGACCACTTCATCTCCCGCTTTAAGATATTTCGGCGTATCCATTCCCAGCGCAACTCCTCCCGGAGTACCTGTTGAGATAATAGTTCCCGCTTTAAGAGTAAATGCCTTTGAAAGTTCGCTTATTGCCTGCGGGATTTTTGTTATCATAAGAGAAGTGTTGCTGTTTTGCCTGAGTTCGCCGTTTACTCTGCAGGTTATTGAAAGACCGTTTATGTCGCCTATTTCATCAGCTGTGACAATGCACGGTCCTATCGCAGTGTACCCGTCAAGGCTTTTCCCGTAAAACCACTGCTTATGCAAAAACTGCATATTTCTTGCGCTTATGTCGTTTATAATCGTATAACCGAATACATATTTTAGCGCGTCATTTTCCGAAACATTTCTGCAGTCCTTTCCTATGATAACCCCAAGTTCAACTTCATAGTCCAGACTGTCAACAAAATCATAATTCGGTATAAACTCCCCGTCTCCTATGGCATAATTCGCGCGTTTTGAGAAGTACACCGCCGCTTCGTTTCCGACAAAGCTTTCTATATCCTTTGTCTCCGCGATATGTTCCTTGTAGTTTACGCCAAGGCATATAACGTCCTGTTTCGGGTTTGGTATAGGCGCGAAAAGTTTTACCTCGTCAAATGCAAGCTGACGTGAGAAATTGCTGATTTCTTTACCGCTTGGATTTTCAATAAGTCCGTTCATGTCCGCAAATCCGTCAATTACATTCAGCTTATTGTCCTCACTAAGCATACAAACTAATCTCTTGCCGTTATTTTCAACAGTATATAATCTCATATTCTTGCTCCTTAATTCAATTTTTATGAACATTAAAGCCTGCCCGCATTTTTGCGGACAGGCTCTTTAGTTATTTGCCGTAATGCTCTGAAACCGTTTTTAAATTGTCAATAATGGGCAAATGCTGAGGGCAGACGCTTTCGCATTGACCGCAGGCAATACAGTCAGACGCTTTTCCGAACGTTTTGTTTAAAATGTCATAGTTCGAGTAATTTACCGTCCAGCCTTTTTCTTCAAGTTTTTCGCGCATATCCTCGTTGTAGAGCGAGAAATACTGCGGTATCGCAATATGCTGCGGACAGCCCTCCGTGCAGTAAGAACAGCCCGTGCAGGGAATAGCAATCTGCGAGTTTATAATTTCCGCCGCCTTAAAGCAAATCTGCTTTTCTTCTTCGCTTAACGGCTTGAAATCGTCCATATAGCTTAAATTGTCCTGCATCTGCGCAATATTCGACATACCCGAAAGCACAACCATAACTCCCTCAAGGCTTGCCGCAAAACGTACAGCCCAACTAGGAACACTCATTTGCGGAGCATATCCCTTAAACAGCTTTTCGGCTTCTTCGGGAACATTCGCAAGCGTACCGCCCTTTACGGGCTCCATAACGATTATGGGCTTGTTGTGTTTTCTTGCAACTTCATAACATTCGCGCGAATGAACCCACGGACTTTCCCAGTCAAGATAGTTAATCTGAAGCTGAACAAATTCCATATCGGGGTATTTAGTGAGGATTTCGTCAAGCAATTCGGGAGTGTCGTGAAATGAAAATCCCGCATGCTTAACCAGACCTTTAGCCTTTTTGTCAAGCACCCAGTTGAAAGTGTCCAGTTTCTCATATTTCGGGTACATATCCGCTTCTACTCCGTGAACGAGATAATAGTCAAAATACCCTGCGCCTGTTTTTTCAAGCTGACCGTTAAATACTCTGTCACGGTCCTCAAGCGTGTTGAAGAAACCCGCGTGCAGTTTTGTCGCCAGCGTAAAGCTGTCTCTAGGATAGCGTTCAACAAGCGCCTTTTTGGCAACAGCCTCGCTCGCGCTGCCGTTGTACATAAGAGCAGTGTCGAAATAAGTAAACCCCTTTTCCATAAACATATCGACCATTTTCTTTACTTGCTCAACGTCAACATCCGCAGCATTATTCTTGTCATTCTGCGGTAAACGCATAAGCCCGAAGCCCAGTTTTTTCATAATCAATCCCTCTTTCTGCTGTAATACTTATTTTGTTAGCGATAGGCGGTTGGTTAGAAGCTAGAATTTAAGAAGCTAGAGGCTAGACATGGTATCCGCTCTCGCGGATAATTTAGATTGTTTTTAAATTACAACAACGTAAGAAACCTGTTGGCATACGCTCTTATATCTTCAAAACAATCCAAATAATTCATTATAATCTAGCCTCTAACCTCTTAATCTCTAGCTTCTAGCCGCCCAACCGAATCCGTTTCTTCCGTTTTTCTTAACTATATACAATGCGCTGTCTGCGCCTGCTTCAAGGTCTTTGAGGTTAGCGGCGTCTTTCGGGAATACCGCCGCGCCGCAGCTGAATGTAAGCACGAAATCACCGTATTCCTTTTCGTCGTCACAAGGCTTAATTTCCGCGGCTTTCTTTTGCAGAAGCGTCAGTTTTTCGCTTATAGCCTCAACATCACCGCTTCTTACAAGCACCACAAATTCATCTCCGCCGTACCTTGAAATATACCCGTCGTTTCCAAACAACTCTCTCAGCGCTGCGGCAAAGCCTTTAAGTATCCTGTCGCCCGCTTCATGACCAAACCTGTCGTTTACCTGCTTAAAGTAGTCAACGTCCAGAAACAGCAATGACGCTTCGTTTTTCTGCGATTTGCCGAGAAATTGCTCCGCGGTAAAATCAAATGCTCTTCTGTTCATAACCGAAGTAAGCGGATCGTGAATTGAGAGATTTTCAAGCACCTTTTTCTCCTCGGCTTCGCGTCTGTGAAGCAGAATGAACATAATGAACGTTGCAATAAACAGTATTATCAGGAATATCAATACTCGTTCTCTGAACTGCTGTATTGTTGATGAAAGCGCATTGCTCGGTATCCTTACCACAACATACCAGCCGTGCATGAAGTCTATTTTCGAGTAGACCTGCGTATATGTAACGCCTTTTATGTTGTAGGTGATATTCGCCGACCTTTCATCAGCGCTCATCTTGTTTTTCCAGATTTCGTAATCATCCTGGTATTCTTTGTCAATCTCCTGCCTTATTGAAAGCAGGGCGTTGCTCCAGCTGCCTATGGAGTACTTGCTCGAACCCGCGCATTGTATAATGTTGTCCGAAACCGCCTCCATAAGCCATATTTCGGCTTCTTCCGACAACGATTCGGTATATGCTATGTTCTGAATTTCCTTAAGCGGATAGGTGAGGAACAGATAACCGCTTTTTCCTCCGCTGTATGTATAATCCGCAAACATTGTGAACACGGGCTGACCGGATTCTCCCGAACGGTACGGCGCGGAAATTGAAACAGGATCCGCAAGCTTCGCCACATCTAAAAGTCCCCACTTTTCAAACTCCGCAAGCTCGGTAGGCGAGGCATATATTTTCTGATTTTCGTCAATAATGCCTATGCTTACATATCCCGTGCCGTTTTTATCAAGCGACAGAGTGTCGTATAAATTCTGCAAATCGCTGTGATTTTCGGCAGATAAAACCGCCGCCATATTTTCAACCGAGTTTGTCATATAGCTAATCGAATAGTTCATCTTTTCTGTTACAAGCCCGCAGATATCTCCCGTAAGCTGTTTGTCGTGGCTTCTTATCAGCCCGTCAAAGCTCAGCAGAAGAACAACTATTCCTATTCCGCATATCACAAGATAAACCATAAGCGTTTTTATAAGAGGAACGCTTCTTCCGACTTCAATCGGCGAGTTCACATTTTTAGAATCCATACTTCACCTTAATTATGCAAAAGTGCGTCTTGTACTTCTGCCGTATCCTTTGTTTCCTTATTTACTACAATAACACCCGTGTCCTCAAATTTCATGGAGATTTTCTTTCCGTCTGTAAGTTCAGAAGCTGTTTTAATGCCGGTATAACTCATAGAGTACTGTTTTTGCAGAATGGTTGACGCTTTGTATTCATCATCATTTATAAGTGCTGCGATTTCGTCCGAATAGTCAAATCCTATAACCACAATGTCCTTGCGCTCATGTTCCTTTATAGCAGTCGCAAATCCCACCGTTGAGCCGTTGTTTGTCCCGAACACTCCTTTCAGATTTGGATATTCAAGCAGCTCCTCCGCACATTCTATCGCTTTGTCAACATACCCGTCGTTGCATTTTATATCCGGTATCACTTTCCATGCTTCGGGCGCGTTTTTTGTCCAGTACTGAAAAAATCCCGCAAGCCTTTCGGTTATGGTCTGAGAAAAAGTTGAACCCACCTGCAACCCTATCTGCACATTGTCGCTTTCGGCATTTCCGCTTTTCCTAAGCTGATATATCATCTCTTTCGCCGCCTGCTGTCCTGCCATAAGATTGTCAGTCATATAGCAAACGTCGTAACTGTCGGTATTTGCCGCTGTATCAATAAGGACAACATGTATGCCCTTGTTGTATATCTCGTCAATCTTGCCCGCAAGCTTTACAGAATCGTTTGGTGCGACCAGAATTGCATCTGCGCCCGCGTCAGCCGCGTCCTGAAGAAGTCTTTCCTGCGATTCCCAGTCGGATTCGGCATATGAACCGCTGTAGTAAACATTACAGTTAAACGCCTCGCCGCCGTCTTTAGCGCCGTCAACTATTACCTGCCAGTAACTGCTTTCAAGATTTTTTACAACAAGATATATGTTCTTTCTGCCCTCTACTATTTCTGTCAAAGGAGCAAAGTCAGGACCGGGTTTATACTCCTGTTCATCTTTCCCGCCCGTACACCCCGACAGCGTAAATCCGAGAATAATACAAATAAGCGCCGCGGCTAAACGTTTCAACTAAAATCGCCCCTCTTTCATACATTTATATGAATATTACGCATAACGTATAATAATACACAATAAGTACGTTACTTTTATTTTACCACAATTTCCTAAAATTTTCAAGGGGAAATGTTCTCGAAATGCAAAAAACGGCAGTCACCGCAAAGAAATAGGTCAATTTTACCAAATACCCGAAAACGTCAAATCAAACGTTAAATAATGCCGTTTCAGCAAAAACCATGATTTCGGCTGAAACGGCTTGAACTGCAATTAAGCAGTGAGTTATCGTTATATTGCACAAAATTTTTCAACAGGGAGTTGCTTGTACTTTCAATAAAAATAACGTTCGGTAAAATTCATTTACCGAACGTTATCACTTGTTATTTC
>CANQOJ010000097.1 GCA_947625455.1 uncultured Clostridia bacterium
AGTCTTCTTCTTAACAACCTTGCTCCACTTACCATAAAACTTCCTGCCGTTTGCCGCTGTTTCATGAATGAAGTTGTAAGCCTCGTCAAGCTTCTTTACTGTTTTCTGGAGGTCGATGATGTAAATTCCGTTTCTCTCCGTAAAGATATACGGAGCCATTTTCGGGTTCCATCTCTTTGTGAGGTGTCCGAAGTGAACGCCTGCCTCCAGAAGCTGTTTCATTGATACTACTGCCATTGATTTTTTCCTCCTGTTTAGGTTATTTCCTCCACGCAAAAACAGCCTCTCCAACGAAACCGCACCGGGAAAAGCCTTTTGCGTGTGTGTATTTTTCGGTTATTACCGAAATTACCATAGTATTATACCATATTTTTCTGCATTTATCAAGCGGTTTTTGTTTGTTTATTTAAACAAACTTCCAAATCCTTTTCCCCGCCTTTTTATGCAATTTGACGGGACGTCACATGAAACAAGTATCGTATCATCACCGATAACATCAATATCGCACCACTTTATAAACAAATCGTCCTCTCTGCCGAGAAGTCCGAAAAGCTTTGCCCTGCCGTAAACAATCAGCCTGCATATTTTAGCCGTACAGTTGTCAAACTCAATATCGTCGGGATAGCCCAGCCTTGCGCCCGTTTTTACGTTGATGATTTCTTTGCACTTCAAATCATTGAAACTGTAAACCACAAAATCACCCCTGTTGTCAGTTTATGCATAAGGGGAGGGTTTTATTATAACGTTGTCAATTCAACAGGACATAACGAAAGACTAAGAGGCTAGAAATCAAGAGGCTAGAGGCTAGACATGGTGTCCGCTTCGCGGACGGTTAAGATTGTTTTTTAATCAAAGAACGTAAACCCATCGAAAGGTTTACGCTCTTTTAGTTTAAACTCTAGCCTCTAGCCTCTTAAATTCTAGCTTCTAGAGGACTATCTTCCTCTTTTTCTTCGTTCTATGCGCACATTAAACTCGGTTTCTTCCGCTTCCGAGGCAACGCTTATTGTGCGCAGGACTGTGTATTTGCCGTTCGCTGTATACACAGCTTTAAGCTTTACAGAGTACAGACTTCCGCACTCGCACCTTATTACCGCCCTGCAATTCTTGCTGTTTGAATATATCCAATCTTTTATCGGCAATTTTTTCCCGCAGTCCGGACACATCAAATCCGTCACACGTCTGTCGCGTATCATTGTCCTGCAGTCCGAAACATTCTGCACCGCGTCTTTAAATAACGTTTCCGTTATCTTTGCCGCAAGTTCAGCATATTCCGCCACGCCCAAAACCATGTCAAGCTTTTGGCATACTTCATACGTCAGATATGCATCATTTGCCGCGTCATGAACTTGAACGTCTATAGGTATGCCCAACTTCTCCGCCGCCGCGGAAAGACTGCACTGAAGCTGATTTGCGTTTATTTGGCGGTTGTAGATAAGCTGTAAGTTGATGTAATTTCTGCCGAAACTGCTGTCAAGACCGTGAAGCCTTAAGTTGTCGGAAAGTATTCCTATGTCGTCAAAACCCCACGTTATAAATCGGAAACTGTCGCCGCACCATGCCGAAAATCTTCTGAACGCCTGAGGAAAAGTTTCGCCGCAGGTGAGGTCTATGCTTGAAATCCCCGTTATTTCCTCAACATATGGGTTCATCTTTTTGTAGAATTTCGGTCGGACGTTTATTTTGAACTTATCTACAAGTTCAAAATTTTCATTCGTCTTTATCGCGCCTATCTGGATTATCTCTCCGACAAGCAGAACAGGCGAACGGACGGTTGAGGCTTTACTGATAGCCTGATTCCATTCCATATCAAGAATAATGTAGTTCATAGTTCTTCACTCACAGCAAAACATTTCGGCTTTATCAACAGCCTAAGGTTTGATTATAACTTATATCACAAGCTGACCGCCGACATTCTCGCGTCTCCATGACGCGTAATCCTCATAGCTTCCCGCGAAATCACGGCAGCCGCTTTCGGTTATCTCTATAATTCTGTTGGGTGCGGTTTCAAGTATTTCAAGGTCGTGAGTTGCGAAAAGCAGATTTCCCTTGAACTCCGAAAGTCCGTTGTTTACGGCGGTTATGCTTTCAAGGTCAAGATGATTTGTCGGTCTGTCAAGAATAAGCACGTTGCTTTTGTACAGCATCATTCTTGAAAACATACATCTCACCTTTTCTCCTCCCGAAAGCACCTCGACGGGTTTAAACACATCATCACCCGAAAACAGCATTCTCCCTAAAAATCCGCGCAGATAACTTTCGGTTTCGTCCTTTGAATACTGACGCATCCAGTCGATTATCGACAGCTTACAGCCGTTGAAATATGCGCTGTTGTCATTAGGGAAATACGAAACGCTTATTGTGCTTCCCCACTTGAATGTTCCCTCGTCAGGGGTGATTTCTTCGGTGAGTATCCTAAAAAGCGTCGTCACGGCGATTTCATTTGCACCGACAAACGCTATTTTATCGCCTTTTCCCACGGTAAAGCTGACGTTGTCGAGAACTTTTACGCCGTCAACAGTTTTCGTCAGTCCTCTTACTTCGAGAATATCCTTTCCCGACTCCCTCTCCATATCGAACGCAATATACGGGTATTTGCGCGAACTTGCGGGCAATTCTTCTACTGTCAGCTTATCAAGAAGCTTTCTTCTTGACGTTGCCTGCTTTGACTTTGACTTGTTCGCGGAAAAGCGAGCTATAAAGTTCTGAAGTTCCTTTATCTTCTCCTCGGTCTTTTTGTTCTGCTGCTTAATCATGCGCTGGACAAGCTGTGAACTTTCGTACCAGAACTCGTAGTTGCCGACGTACATTTTGATTTTTCCGTAGTCAATATCAACAATATGCGTGCAGACGTTGTTAAGGAAATGACGGTCATGAGATACAACAATTACCGTTCCGAAATAATCAGCCAGAAAGTCCTCAAGCCATGAAACCGCATCAACATCAAGATGGTTTGTCGGTTCGTCCATAAGGATTATGTCGGGATTTCCGAAAAGGCACTGTGCAAGAAGCACCTTTACCTTTTCATTTCCCGAAAGCGAGGACATCTGCGAATACAGAATATCTTCCGGCAGTCCAAGCCCCTGAACAAGCTTAGACGCGTCGCTTTCCGCTTCATAGCCGTTGAGCTCGGCAAATTCGCCCTCTAAAACCGACGCCCTTTCGCCGTCCTCATCGGAAAAATCCTCTTTAGCATACAGCGCGTCTTTTTCTTTCATGATGTCGTAAAGGCGCTTGCTGCCCATAATTACGGTATCCATTACGGTATACTCGTCAAATGCGTAGTGGTCCTGGCGAAGAACGCTCATTCTCAGCTCCGCAGGGCGTGTTACAGTGCCCTTTGTGGGTTCAAGTTCTCCGCACAATACGCGCAGAAACGTTGATTTTCCCGCGCCGTTTGCGCCTATAACGCCATAGCAGTTGCCCGCTGTGAATTTAAGTTCAACGTCCTTAAACAAAAGCTGACCGCCGAATGACACCGAAACGTCAGAAACTGTTATCAAGATTAGTCCCCTCTCAATTAACTCCGTCTTTTTATCTGCTGCTGAATACAAATTGATGCAGCAATCCCGCCCACTCTCTTATCCAGTAATTCAAAAGGTTGGGCGGATAGGTTTTCGCAGAATGTGCGCCTGTTTCAAGACCGTTTTTCTTTGCGAAAACATACGCCCTGTACTGGTGAAACTCGTTGGTTACTATCACAATGCCGTCCGAAATTCCTCTTTCTTTCAGCATTTCGGCGGCAAACGCTATATTTTCTTCTGTTGAAGTCGATTTGTCCTCGAAAATGATTTGCTCTTCGGGTATTCCGTTTTCCACAAAATAACGGCGCATTGCTTCAGCCTCGGTGATGTCCTCGCCGCTGCCCTTTCCTCCGCATACGGCTATCAATATGCCTTGGTTTTCCTCGGCAATATCCAAAGCCTTATTCATACGGGCATAAAGCATATTGCTGGGAGTTTCGCCGTTTACCTGACAGCCCAGGACAATAACAGCCTTTGGATTGTCGACATCTACTTCCATTCGCAAAGCCATATTCACCGTAAAGTAAACGCAGACGCATGCTAATACCGCAATAATCCCGCCTGCCGCAATCAACGTTATCCTAAGTGCGGTTTTACTTAGGCAGAATTTTAATCCCCGCAGGAATTGTTTATAAAAAACGCAAGCCGCTATAATTGCGCCGAATCCGATAATTCCGATAAATGTTCCCTCGGTTATCTTATTCCATACCGACCAGACAAGCATAAAAGAAGAAATTGCTATGATGATTATTCTTACAATTGTTGATATTTTTGTGTGCATTTAAAGTTTTCCTTTAACGGGCGAAAATCAGATATTAGCGAATGCATTCTTTAAATCGTCGATTATATCGTCAGCATTTTCAAGTCCAACCGACAATCTGATAAGACCGCCGTCAATTCCCGCGGCAACAAGCTGTTCGTCGGAAAGCTGACGGTGAGTAGCGGACGCGGGGTGCAAAACGCAGGTCCTTATGTCGGCAACATGGACTTCATTTGACGCAAGCTTTAAGCTGTCCATAAACTTTACAGCCGTGCTTCTTCCGCCCTTTATTGAAAACGAGATAACGCCGCTTGTGCCGTTTGGAAGATACTTTTTCGCAAGTTCATGCCCTTTGCTTCCCTCAAGCGCGGGGTATGTCACAAACTCCGCTTTTCCCGTGGACTTTATATATTCCGCGACCTTAAGCGCATTCTCGCAGTACTGCTTCATTCTTACCGCAAGCGTTTCAAGACCTAAGTTCAGCAAAAATGACGAATTTGCCGCGGGGTAACAGCCGAAATCGCGCATAAGCTGCATTCTAGCCTTTGTAATATACGGCGCGGCAGGATATTTCTCGGTGTAGACAAGCCCGTGATAACTCTCGTCAGGCTCGGTCATGCACGGGAATTTCCCGTTTTTCCAGTCAAACTTTCCGCTGTCAACTATAACTCCTCCGACCTGCAAAGCGTGTCCGTCCATATATTTTGACGTAGAATGAACGACAATATCCGCTCCCCATTCGATAGGACGGCAGAGTATCGGCGTTGCAAATGTGTTGTCGATTATAAGCGGTACGCCGTGTGCGTGCGCGATTTTTGCCCACATTTCAATATCAAGCACGGTAAGCGCGGGATTTGCAAGCGTTTCGCCGAAAACCGCCTTTGTGTTGGGCTTAAACGCCGCGTTCAATTCTTCCTCGGTGCAGTCATGTTCAACGAATATGCACTCAATTCCCATTTTCTTCAGCGTATAGCCGAACAGATTTATAGTGCCGCCGTAAATTGACGCGGAGGCTATAAAGCTGTCGCCTGCCTCGCAGATATTGAGTATGGAAAGCAGTGACGCAGCCTGACCGCTGGACGTGCACATCGCCGCCGCACCGCCCTCAAGCGCGGCAATTTTCTTCTCAACAACGTCTGTTGTCGGGTTTGCGAAACGCGAATAGATAAGTCCCTTTGTTGGATCGTCAAATACCGCCGCTACGTCGTCAGTAGAGTCGTAAACATACGTTGTACTCTGTACTATCGGCATAACTCTCGGCTCGCCGTTTTTAGGAGTGTAACCCTCGTGTAAGCACTGTGTTTCGATTTTCATAATATTGCACCTCTTTCGTTAATACTCTCTCAATGCCTTTAAAAGCATATCGGTTTCATTGTCCGTACCTATTGTGATACGCAGGCGGTTGTCTATCCGCGGTTTGTTAAAATAGCGGACGTAGATGTCCTTTGACTTAAGGTATTCAAAAATATCCCTGGCAGATTTGGTTTTGTGCTGTGCGAAAATGAAGTTTGTTGAACTGTCGGGAATGTCAAACTCCATTTTCCGCATTTCCTGCGTTAATCTCTCGCGCGTTGCCATAACCTTTTTCAGCGTTTGTCTGAAATACTCCTCGTCGCCTATTGAAGCAATTCCCGCAGCCTGCGCCACGCTGTCTACGGGATAACTGTTCATGCTGTCCTTTGCGGCATACAGCGCGCAAATCGCGTCAGTACTGCCCATGGCGTAACCCAAGCGCATTCCCGCCATTGAACGGCTTTTAGAGAACGTTCTTGTTATGACCAGGTTGTCATATTCCTTAAGCAGAGGTATGGCTGTTATCCCGCCGAAATCAACATAAGCCTCGTCTATTATAACCACAACATCTCTGTTGTCGTCAAGAATTTCACGGATAAAATCCAAATCCCTGCCTATTGAAGTCGGCGCGTTTGGGTTTGCAATAACAACGCCGCCGTTTTCGCGCCTGTAATCCTTGGCGTTAATATTAAAGTTTTCGTCAACTTTTATCTGTTCATACGGTATCCTTAAAATCTCGCACCAGACTGTGTTGAACGAATAGGTTATATCGGGGAAAAGTATAGGCTTTCCCGAATTAAAAAACGCCCGAAAGCAAAGCGACAGCACGTCATCTGTGCCGTTTCCCGCAAAGACGTTTTCGGGTTTTAAGCCGTGATATTCAGCCAAAGCATTAACAAGCCCTACGGCGTTGGCGGAGGGGTATTTGCGAAGCGCACCGCAGTTAAAGCTGTGTATTGCCTCCATAACTTTGGGTGACGGCGGGTATGGGTTTTCGTTGGCGTTCAGCTTTATAAAGTCGGTTTTATTCGGCTGTTCTCCCGCAACATAAGCGTCAATTTTTATCAGATTGTCTTTATAACTCATTTTGTCTGACTGTCCTTTTTAAATCCTGTTTATAAACAAAGAAAATGTTCCCGCAACAGCGTTAAAGTCCGCTTTTACGGGAACAACAAGGCTTTAGGCTGTCGATAAAGCCTAAATATGGCTTTCTGTACAAGCTTAAGGCTTAAACCTCTTCGCTCTCGTCGTTGATGTCGAAAACAAGCTTTCTTCCGCAGTTAGGACATTCTATCTCGCCCGTTACTGCCTGTTCATAATCGAAGTTTATAACGTTGTGGCAGGTCGGACACTCGGTTTCGTACATCTCGCCGACGTCCTCCTCTATTTCATCCTCATCGTAATAATCCTCGTCATCTTCGCTTGTTTCTCCGTAAACCTCGTCCTCAAGGTCGCAGACGCTTTCTTCAAGGTCGGTCATTACCGACGCAACATCATCAAGTTCTTCATCAACCTCTTCAAGATTTTCGGCAATATCCGAAAGCACGTCAAGTATTGCGGAAATTATCTTGTCGTCCTTATCAAGCCCCTCGCAGAGCCCTTTGATATAAGAAACCTTTTCACCTATTGTCATAAAAGCACCTCCCGCAGAGTTTTAAATTACTTTACACGCTCCATATACTCGCCTGTTCTTGTATCAATGCGGATTTTCTCGCCCTCGTTTATGAACAGCGGAACGCGTATTTCTGCTCCCGTTTCAAGAGTAGCGGGTTTTGTAGCGTTTGTTGCGGTATTTCCCGCAAATCCCGGTTCTGTTTTCGTAACTTCAAGTTCAACAAAGTTCGGAGGTTCAACTCCAAAAACCTTGCCCTTATATGACAGAACCTTGCAGACCATGTTTTCCTTTACGAACTTAAAGTTGTCGCCGACATCAGAAGAGTTTACGGGAACGTCCTCGTAGGTTTCCTGGTCCATAAAGTGATACAGCTCGCCGTCAGAATAGGTGTACTCCATATCCTTTCTCTCAACAAAAGCCGTAGGGAATTTAGCCGACGGGTTGTAAGTCTTTTCAACTACCGAGCCTGTAATGACGTTCTTAACCTTTGTGCGGACAAATGCCGCGCCTTTTCCCGGCTTAACGTGCTGAAACTCGATAATCTGCATTACGTTGCCGTCTTCCTCAAATGTCATGCCGTTTCTGAAATCTCCAGCTGTAATCATAGCTAACCTCCAAATTTTTTCAATCGAACTTAACTGCGGTCAATGTCAAATGCACCGAAACCGCAAATAAAACACTTATAAATTGATTATACCACAAATGCGACATTTTGTCAATAAGTTTTTCACACTCTATTTACCATATAAATCATATATCTTCCCAGAATTTGTCAATTGCTTCGGGAAGTATGTTAATATCTTTGCAAAGTACCGAAAGATTTTCTTTATCAATAATTTCGGGAACGATAAAATACTCGCCTTTTTTATTTATCCCGAAAAATTCACCGCCGCCGTTGTCGCCGATAATTATATGGTCGGGAAGAAATTCGGGTATCTCGTAATCGTCATTTTCTCCCTGCAATTCTTCGAGCGAATACAGCACGAGCCATGTTCCTCCCGCAGTTTCTCCCTCTCCTCTGTTATGCTGTTTCATAAACGCAAGATAATTTTTCGGCAGTTTAACGCCGTTTATTTTTGTGATTTTTTCGCCTTCATACGGCGGATTAAAACTGAAATCGTCCCACATCAGACTGTATATAAACCCCCCATCTGCGTCATCAGCACCACAGCGTTTTGCGAGCGTTATGCGCGTAGCGCATAACGCGTGCATAATGCGTACAGCCACAAAGGCTAGTTGCAGTGGTGCTTCAGCGTTGAG
>CANQOJ010000098.1 GCA_947625455.1 uncultured Clostridia bacterium
CCCGCGACAACTCTTGTCGTGCATATTGAACCCGGTCCTATACCAACCTTTACCGCGTCAGCGCCCGCTTTAATAAGGTCCTCAGCCGCCGCCGCCGTCGCAACGTTGCCTGCAATAACGGGAATATCGGGGAATGCATTCTTGATTTTGTCGAGAGTTGTCATAATGTTTTTCGAGTGACCATGCGCCGAATCAAGAACAAGCACGTCCGCCTGCGCCTTGATAAGCGCGCCCGCCCTGTCGAGAACGTCAGCCGTTATGCCGATAGCCGCGCCGCACAGCAGTCTCCCGCTTTTATCGCGCGCGGTGTTTGGGTATTGAACCGACTTTTCAATGTCCTTAATCGTGATAAGCCCTTTAAGCATGCCCTTGTCATCGACAAGCGGAAGTTTTTCAATCTTGTGTTTTCTGAGGATTTCCTGCGCACCCTCAAGAGTTGTCCCCACAGGCGCAGTGATAAGGTTTTCCTTTGTCATAACCTCGCCTATTTTCTGCGCGAAATCGGAAATAAAGCGCAGGTCGCGGTTTGTGAAAATGCCGACAAGCTTTCCGCTTTCAACGATAGGCACACCGCTTATCTTATACTTGCCCATAAGCGCGTCAGCGTCGCGCACGCTGTCGTCGGGCGACAAGAAAAACGGATTTACGATAACGCCGTTTTCTGAGCGTTTAACCTTGTCGACCTCGTCAACCTGCTGTTCAATCGGCATATTCTTGTGAATAATTCCGATACCGCCCTCACGCGCAACAGCGATAGCCATTCTTGACTCCGTAACCGTATCCATAGCCGCCGTCATTATGGGAGTGTTCAGCTGTATCGTTTTGGTAAGATTTGTCTTTATGCTCACCATATTCGGCGTTACCTCGCTTTTTGCGGGGATAAGCAGAACATCGTCAAAGGTAAGTCCCTCTTTTACAAATTTTTCCTCGTAATTACAATTGAGCATATTGTACCTCCTCGTTTTTACTTTTCCATATGTTATTAACTTATATTATACACGAAACGAAAAAATTTTGCAAGCATAATTAAAAAGAAAAATAGACAAATATCTTCAATTTTTTTCGCCCTGTTTGGAACATTTTAACGCACTTATTGAAAATTTGTTAAAAATCCTCTTTTTTCACTTGACTTAACGGCACATTTATTATAAAATATATGTGTATGGTAAAAAATACTGAAAAAGGAATGATTTGTATAAAGAAAACGATAGTTTCCGCGTCGCTTCTGGCGTGCAATTTTGCAAGCCTGGCATATGAAAGCGAACGCTGCGCTAAGGCAGGCGTAGACTGGATTCATTTCGACGCTATGGACGGGCATTTTGTGGAACAGATAACCTATGGTTCGCCTGTGCTTAAATCCATTGACAAAGTTACCGACAAGTTTATGGACGTTCATCTCATGGTGGACAACCCTCAGAGGCAGATACCGCTTTTCGCCCGTTCGGGAGCGGATCTTATCGATATACATATTGAAAGCGGCGGCGATATTTTCGCTTGTTTGGAAGAGATACGCGCTTTCGGACTTAAGTCTGCGGTGGCGGTTAAGCCCAACACTCCGATTGAACAGGCGTACAAATATCTTCCGCTTTGCGATATGGTTTTAGTCATGACGGTAGAACCCGGATACGGCGGGCAGAGTTTTATGACGGATATGCTGACAAAGGTTTCAAAACTCCGCGAATATGCCGACAAAAACGGCTTTGCAGATCTTGATATTCAAGTCGACGGCGGTGTGAACGTCAGAACCGCAAAGCTTGCCAGAAACGCGGGAGCGAACGTTCTTGTTGCGGGAACGGGGCTTTTCGGCGCAGCGGATATGAACGCGGTGTGTGCCGCGCTGAAAGGAACATAACTATGGCGGACAATGCCACAAAATCGTATGGCGAACGGCTTGTTTTTATGATGACGCTGGTGGTTTTATCGGCGTTTTTACAGGGAATAAGAGCCGTTGTTGTATGCATATTGAGCGTTGCGGCGGCTATGGCAGCGGACGCGCTGTGCTGTTTAATAAGAAAAATACCCTGGGAACCGAAAGATACAGCCGTTATATTCTGGGGGCTGTCAGCGGGAATGCTTATGCCCGTAAGCGCGTCATTCTGGGCAGTGATACTTTCGGCGGTGTTGTGCATAATTGTCGGAAAGCATTTTTTCGGCGCGTCGGACAGCATTGTTTTCTGCCCGCCCGCAATATCGGCGGCGTTTATGATAATATGCTATCCCGCGCAGATGCTGTATTTCCCGAAATTCGGAGAGATATATCCGATTTTCGGGGAGTATGACGGCTTGCTGACGCGTTCGGCGGAATATTCGCTTGAACTCGGATATACCCCTGCGGAAAACATATGGGATACGCTTCTGGGATTCGCGGCGGGACCTATCGGCACGGTTTACGGTATAGTGATAATCGTGTGCGGGATATGCCTTGCGATAAGGAAAAAGAACAGCCCCGCGGCAATGATATCGTGCCTTGCAACGGTAGGCGTACTTGCGTTTTTCTTCCCCAGGGCAAACTACGAGGCTTGGAACTCGGTTTTCTATGAACTTTCATCGGGCTATCTGCTGTTCGGAACTGTTTTCCTGTGCGCAGAACCGTATTGCATGCCTCAAAAGACATCGGCAAGAGTTGTATACGGCGTTGTTCTGGGATATGTAACAATGATGTTCAGAATATTCGGCAAGACCGAAGGCGGGTTCTTGTTCGCGCTGCTGATAGTAAGCGCACTTTCCGACAGCTTTGACAGACTGGTTGAAAACATTGAATACTGGAGAAAGACATATTTCGCGTCGTTTGAAAAGAACAAAACGCGCGTTCAGAGAGGCGAGGTAAAGCTGTCAGACACGCAGGAGATAGTCATTCCCAAAAAATTCCGCTATAACACCCCGCCCATTGACGGCGAAATAAAAAAGCATTCCAAACGCCGCCGCAGAAACAGAGGGGAGGACTATGATGGGAAACAATAACAGGTCCTTTGCTTATGACGGACTTTTCAGACAGAATGTCGTCCTTGCGGGAGGATTTGTAACCGCACCCGTTATAGTAGCCTGCACGACAATGGAACGTTCGCTGGTGCTTGTGATAAGCTTTTTTATGATAACATATCTTTCGATACTGACGTGCAAATTTATTCCGAAAAAAATAGCGTATATGTTCAGAATAGTTCTGTATACGATAGTTGCGGCGGCATATTTCATTCCTACGGCGCTTCTTTTGAACATTCTCTTTCCCGATACGACAAATTCCGTGTTGTTGTACATTGAGATAACGATAGTAAATTCGCTGCTTTTAGCAAAAACCGAAAGCCGATTTTATCTTATCCCGTATAGGAAAATGATAACTGACGCGCTTGTGTATATCGCGGGTTATGCCCTGGCGGCGTTTGCGGTGGGCTTTATAAGAGAACTTCTGGCATATGGAACGCTTTTCGGATTTAAAATATGCACCGCGATAATGCCTGCGGCGCGTTCAACGTTTTTCGGATTTGTGCTGGTAGGGTTGCTTGCGGCGGCTTGCAGGGCGGGTTCGGGCTATCGCAAAAAGGACTCTCGGCTTGCCGTGTTTAAATTTAAAAAGGAGCGCTGAATATGGCTGAAGTTTTTGCAAGAATGGTAAGCCTTATAATGATTGCGGTTTTTACACAAAACGCAGTCTTTGACAGGGCGCTTGACGCAAACGTTGCAATTTACGCTTCAAGAAAAACCTCGCATATAATGGGCTTTGCAATATGCATAACGGTTATGACTACTTTAGCAAGCGCGGCGGCTTATCCTTTTGACCTTATGCTTTTATCGTCAAAATACGGGTATTTGTTTATGCCGCTTATCTATACGGGAATAGTAAGCGTTTTGTATCTTCTGGGGCTGTTTATCCTGTGGAGAGTTTTTCCCAAAGTTTTCTACAAGGTAAAGAAATACGCGCATCTAGCGGTGTTCAACTGCGCGGTTTTCGGCGCGTTGTTTCTGAATTACAACTACGGAAAAGGCTTTGCGGGGTATGTCGGCTATGGTTTCGGCACGGGCGCGGGATTTTTCCTCGCTTGCTTTTTGCTGAATGTCGCACATGAAAGGCTTAACAGCGAGAAAATCCCGAAAGTTTTCAGAGGTTATCCGATAACGCTTGTGTTTATCGGCATAATTTCTCTGGCGCTTAATGTTCTGGTGGGATATACGGCGGAATTTTGAATACATTATAACAGGAAATATTTGGTTAATTAAGGGGTAACGGCGGTGAAAAACAAAAAAACTAAAATCAAGATAAAACGCAGCAAAGTAAATCTTTACAACAAGAAGAAAAACAAAACCAAACAGGTGATAGCCATAATCGTCACCGCTGCGGCGGCGTGCGCGTTGTGCATACTGGGTTACGGCATAGGAAAACCGCTTACGGATTATTTCAAAAACCGCGGTTCGGTTATACAGTCGTCGTCAATGTGGACGCCAGAAAGTTCGGAAAACAGCGGCAGTGAAAGTTCCGAAAACTCATCGCCAGGCGCAGTTTCGGGCGACAACAGCACATCATCCGGTTCGGAAGAAGTGCCTGAACCCGTGCTGTCAAATGCCGTGTATTATCTTTCGGAAGAGGCGGCGCTGAGTTCGGAGTCGCTGAGTTCCGAACTTGCCGCGGCGAAATCATCCGGTCATTCGATAGTTGCGGTAACGCTTAAAAACAGCGACGGCGCATTTTTATACAGCAGTTCGATTGAAAAGGTGAAAAGCACAGGCACGTTGTCAGCGTCGCAGATAGCGTCCGAAATTGAAAAGGCGGGATTTATCCCCGCGGCGAAAATAAGCACGCTTAAGGATAAGACAAACGGTCCTGCGCTGGGCTGTCAGTATAAGTTTGCAAACGGAGCAACGTGGCTTGATGACCGACCGGGAGTAGGAAAAACATGGCTTTCGCCGTTTGAAAATAAAACGTCGGATTTTGTAAAGAACATAACGTCTGAACTTTCCCAGGCGGGATTTAAACGCATAATCGCGGGGGAAATAATGTATCCTAACTTTTTCCCCGTGGATATAAACACAAACCTTGCGCATCTCCCGATTACGGACAGAACAAAACGCGCGCAGGCGCTGTGGAATGTTGTAGCGGCGGCAAAAGAGGGCGCGGAAAGCGGCGGCGCGGAACTTTTCGTTGAAATGAACGGTTTAAAGCTTGTTGCCGAGAAAAAGGACGGCACGGACGCCGAAGTCGGATATATGCCCGAAAACCTTATAACCGTGAACCTGATTATTGACTATTTCCCCGAAGATTCGGCAAACGCTTATACTGCCGCGCAGGAGTTTGCAGGACAGCTTAAAACCGCTTTAAACGGCGCGGAATGTACCGTGAGAATAACGGGAAATTCATCAGCTGCGGCGCTGGAAAGCGTAAAGAATGCCTTTGACGAGGCACAAATCGAGTCGTTTTCACAATAATTTCAAAAACAATGCTTGATTTTTCCGTTGTAATGTTGTATAATAAAATAAGTTTATTTAAATGTTGAAAATGGAGGACAATCTATTATGAATTTACTTGCAATTATTTCCGAGGCTTCGGCAGGCAGTTCACAGGTGGCAACTCTCGGAATACCGTCAATTCTGTCGATGATAATTCCCTTTGTGCTGGTTATCCTGATATTCTACTTCCTTATTATACGCCCTGAGAAAAAGCGCAATAAGGAAATGCAGGAGATGTTAAACAGCATACAGGTAGCCGATGAAGTTGTAACGACAGGCGGAATTATAGGGCGCGTTCTTTCCGTAAAGGAAGATACCGTGCTTATCGAAACAGGCAGCGACCGCACGAAGATACGCGTTGTAAAGTCTGCTATCGCTAAGAACAACACCGCGCATGAGGCTGCTGAGGAAGTTGCCGAGGCTAAGCCCGCAAAGAATAAGAACGGAAAGACCGAGATAAAGTAAATGAAAACCGACCTGCGGGTTGTAAAAACGCGCGCCGTTATAAAAAACACGCTTGTTGAACTTATGTCGGAGAAAGAAATTTCCGACATATCGGTGGCTGAATTATGCCGAAAAGCTAAAATCAACCGAAAGACATTTTACAGGCATTACGGCGAAATAAGCAGTGTAAAGTCGGAAATTGAAAACGAAGCGCTGCAGGAATTTTCCGAGAGTTTAAAGAACGAGAGCATTTTAAACGCCGAAGCTATCATTTCGGGAATAAGCAAAGTCCTAAGGGAAAGGCGCGAATTTTACGCAAGAATGCTGAAATTCAATCCCGACCTTTTCGGCAAAGGCAGGCTTAAAACCGCGCTTTGCAGGACGCTTGCGGTAACTTTGCGCAGGCACAGCAGCGAAAAGGACGAAATGAAGATTATGGCTGCCGCGGAGTTTACGGCGGCGGGAGTTTTTTCGTTGTATTCGGGATGGCTTGAAGAGGGCGGGGATATTGATTTTGTGAGCGATATTTCCGTAAGGCTTGTGAGAGGCGCGCTTTCGGATTTTTTGCCGAAAACAAAATAGAGGGAGAAAAATGGACGCTGTTTCCATAATTGCTTTTCAGTCAGCGGTAATGCTGATTTTGCTTGCGGTGGGATTTTTTCTCAGAAAAAGGAATTTCCTAAGCGATGAAACAACAAAACAGCTTTCAAATATTATCGTAACAATCATAAATCCCATACTGATTTTCAATTCTTACCAGACGGAGTTTAACGAAAAGCTTATCAGAGGTCTTGGCGGCGCGGCAGTTTTGGCGCTGTTGTCGCATATCGTGTTTATTATTGCCGCAAAGATTTTTGTGCGGAAAACTCACGGTGATTTTGAAATAGAGCGGTTTTCTCTTATTTACACAAACTGCGGGTTTATGGGAATACCATTAGTTCAGGCAACATTCGGCTCTGAAGGCGTTTTCTATCTGACAGCATATATAACGGCGTTCAATCTCTTTATATGGACGCACGGCGCGGCGCTGATGAGCGGGGAAAAGCCGTCAGCGAAAGGGCTTGTGAAAATTGTGCTGTCGCCTGCGATAGTCGCGATTGTATTAGGTCTTGTGACGTTTTTCACGGGAATAAGACTTCCCGATTTAGTACAACAGCCTCTTGATTACTTAGGTTCAATGAACACGCCGCTTGCGATGATCGTTTCGGGTTCAACAATAGCCAAGGCGGGGCTTAAAACCGCGTTTACCAACAAGCGCGTTTATTTGTATCTGGCGGTAAGGCTGTTGATTTTGCCTGCTGTTCTTGTGGGAATGTTCATACCCGCGCTGTTTGTAGGAGTTCAGCCAATGGTTATAAGCGTGATAGTGATAGCCTCGTCAGCACCTACCGCGTCGCTGACGATAATGTTCGCGCATAAGTACGGGCGGAATGCAGAGTACGCGTCAAGCTGTTTCGCGCTTTCAACTATCTTCAGTATGATAACAATGCCGTTGATTTCGGCTTTGTGGGGATATTTGAGTTCGATCATTCAAGTTTGAGTTGTGAAAAATATCCAATTTTTAGGCCTTAAATTTGTAGATAATTGTTATTGCAAATTATTTGATAAAATGGTATAATAATACTGTTAGATTGAGTGTAATGTCAGGTCTCAGACTGTCGAGAAAGCCTCAGATGCTAGGAAGCAATATTGCAACTAGCCTTTGTGGCTGTTGCAATATTGCTGACAACGCAGATGAGGCTTTATCGGCAGTCTGAACGTGTTAGATTGTAGGATAGTATTAAGTCCTTATGGACTTGTATACTTCTTATATATTTTCCCCAATTATTTTTTTGCCGGAAAAACTGTTTTCCCCAAACAGTCGGCGCATGATTTCAGTTTTCGCGGACAACCCCCTTGTCCGCGGTATTTTTTTGTTAATAACGGCAGAAAATGTCGATTGAATTTCAGGAGGTAACAAATATGAATTGTCCACACTGCGGCGCGCCTATTGACGAAAAGACCATTGAGTCCACCAACACATTTAAACCCATTTCAATGTGGGGCTATTTCGGATACGAACTTTTGTTCTCAATTCCTGTTGTGGGATTTATCCTGCTTATAGTCTTTTCGGCAGGCGGTACTCAAAACGCAAACCTTAAAAACTTTGCGCGGTCTTATTTTTGCTATTACATAATTATCGGCATCATTCTGGCGATAACACTCGGCATTTTGGGCGCAACGGGTGCTTGCGTTGCAATACAGTCGGGAATGAACGGAAACTATTGAGAAAAAAGAAACCCGAACTAAAATAGGTTTGGGTTTCAGACTGTATAAAAACCATGTTACTATTGAGGTCAAAACTTCCTTTCCTTATCAATGCGCGTCCGGAGCGCTCGGGCGTGGTTTGGAGGGAGAAGCGCGTTTGTTGCCTTGCGGTACAAACAACTTTTCCTGTTTATACTTGGTTTGATTTCAACTTTAGCCTCTAACTTCTAAACGCTC
>CANQOJ010000099.1 GCA_947625455.1 uncultured Clostridia bacterium
CGCACCTTCGGGAAGCGGAATATCAGGAAATTCTTTTCCCCAAGGTTGATTTCCTTCCCATATTATTTTTGCCATATTTATCTTGACTCCCTCAAATTCCGATTTATCGGGCAGATATATCCATCCTTCAATAAATCTACCACTATTACCATGGCACACCATTTTAAACCGCAAAGACGCACTTTTGGGTTTTCCTCGGTTTTGTATCAAACTTTGCAAGATTATTCTATGTAAACTCTCTTGCTGATACAAACAATTTTTCCGTGCGCAAAATCACTCCGCCTTTTTCTTGTACTCACTCCCCCAAGCCTGCATTGCGTCAAGTATCGGGCGGAGCGTTTCGCCAAGCGGACTTAGCGAATATTCGACTCTCGGCGGGACTTCCGCGTAAACCGTGCGGACGATTATGCCGTCGCTCTCCATTGACCGCAGACTTTCGGTCAGGACTTTCTGGCTGATGCCGTCAAGGTCTTTGCGAAGTTCATTGAACCGCCACGAGCGGGCAGTGAGATTTCGCAGGATAAGCAGTTTCCACTTGTTTCCGATAAGCTGTACGGTGGTTGCCACGGGGCAATCGGGCAGTTCTTCTTTCTTTATCATTACTGTTCCTCCAAAAGTTTCAAATATAGTGTTACATATATTATAGCATATTACATTCAAAAATGCAACAAAAATTTTTTGCCGCTTAATCCCATAACATCGAAAAAGTTACTTTTTTGTAACTATGTCACAAAAAAGTGCGTACTTGTGCAAAACAAAAATCCGTGATATACTGATTTTAACAGGGAAACCTGATTTTAAAAAGGAGGTTCAAGCTATGAGCGAAATGCTGAAAAGAGTTGCCGATTTCGGTGCTGAAAACAGCGCGTGCGGAACAAAAGATCCCGCGCCATCTGCCTGCGGTTCAGCCTGCGGCGCGAAAGATCCCGCGCCATCTGCCTGCGGTTCAGCTTGCGGCGCGTCTGATCCCGACAAGAAGTAAGTCGTTAAACTTCAAAGAGCAGGCGTATCGGTCGGTATGCCTGCAAATTAAAAATCCGCTAATGCGTTTACATAGACAGGAGTTAATATGAAACCGTATTTTGCTTTTCAGTGGCATATTACAGACAACTGCGACCAGCGGTGCAAACACTGCTACATTTTCGCCGAGGACAATTGCAAACAACTTTCCGAAATGCCGTGGGAGAAGATGAAACAGGTGGTTGAAAGCTGTGAGGATATGTGCAGTAAACTCGGCAGAACGCCGTATTTTTACATCACGGGCGGCGATCCTATTCTTCACCGCGACTTTTGGCGGCTTGCGGAGTCGCTTAAAGAAAAAGATATCACTTGTGGCATACTCGGCAATCCGTTTCATTTAAATGACGAAGTTTGTCAAAGGCTTTACAATTATGGCTGTCAGAAGTATCAGCTTTCGCTTGACGGTATGAAGAAAACGCACGATTTTTTCCGCAAGCAAGGCTCGTTTAAGTCAACGCTGAAAGCGATTGACCATATCAAAAATTCAGGTATGTACTGCGCTGTGATGTCAACGGTATCATCTGCGAATATCGGCGATTTTCCGCAGCTTATCGACCTTGTGGCAGAGAAAAATGTTGACGTTTTCGCGTTCGGCAGATATTGCCCCACAAGCGGTCAGAAGTCCGAAGAATACCACATTGAACCGCTTGCCTACCGCGATTTTCTCGATATGTGTTACAAGAAATTTCAGCAGCACAAAGCAAACGGCTGTAAAACCACATTTCAGTACAAAGACCACCTTTGGACGCTATATTTGTACGAACAGGGGCTTTTCAAGATACCCGAAAATGACGATAAAAATATGATTTATGACGGCTGTCACTGCGGAATAGGGCATATGACGATTTTGCCGACGGGCGATGTTTACGCCTGCAGGAGAATGGAAAGCAAGGTCGGAAATGTGTTCGATACGCCGATGTATGAGCTGTTTGTCGGCGCGGAGCTGGAAGAATACAGACAATTCGACAAGTTTGAAAAGTGCGGAAAATGCGAACTTCGCGGGTATTGCCGTGGCTGTCCTGCCGTGACATTCGGATATACGGGCAATATATATGCTCCCGATCCGCAGTGCTGGAAAGAATTTAATATGAAAACAGGTGAAAAATTATGCTGATGGACATTATTAAAAAGCGTCATTCCATAAGGAAATATACCGATAGGCAGATTAGCCTTGGCGACCTTGAAACCATTCTTGAAGCGGGGAATTACGCGCCGAATGCGGGCGGAGGACAGCGGAGCATTATCGTTGCCGTGCACAATGCGGAACTTACTGAAAAACTCGGTATTATGAATATGTCGGCTTTCGACCGTTCGCAATTGATAGGCAATTACGTTTCAAAAGAACAGCCGAGCGTTATTGACGATCCGAAAATAAAAAACGGCTTTTACGGTGCGCCGACGGTCATTTGCATTTTCGGGCAGAATAATTTTCTTTTCCGTGAAGCCGATGCGTTTTGTATCGCAGAAAATATAGTTTTGCAGGCTGCCGAGCTTGATATATCTTCCTGCATTGTATCAAGAGGCGAGGAAACATTTGCAAGCGAGGCAGGAAAACAGCTGCTGAAAGAATGGGAAATCCCCGAAAATTACGGCTGCGTGTGCTTTGTGGCGCTTGGGTATATCGACGGTGAAATGCCGCAGACAAAGCCGCGCCGCAAGGACAGAATAAGGATTGTGGAGGGATAATTATGGACGCAAAAACTTGTTTGGAAAAATTTAAAAAAATCGGTGTGTTGAATTTTGCAACGATAGGGCTTGACGGAAGTCCGCAGGTGCGCTGCATAAGTGCAATTCACTATTCGGAAAACGAAATGTATTTCTTTACTGCACCGGGAAAAGCGTTTTATGACGAATTGATTGCAGACAGCCGAGTTCAGATACTCGGTTACACCAAATTCAAAGAAATGATACGAATGTCTGCAGCTGCAAAACAGGTTGATGAAACCGAACGCAAAAAATTTATTGATATAATTTTTTCCGAACAGCCTTATCTGTCAAATTTATATTCGGGAGAAAAAAGATATATCGGCGTCATTTTTGTAATAAAAGACGCTGAGATAGAATACTTCAATTTGGGCGTAAATCCTATCTTCCGCGAATCATACACGATAGGAAACGGCAAGATAAATTTTAAAGGATTTGAAATTTCAAGCAATTGCATTTCCTGCGGACAGTGCATAAATGTCTGCCCCCAATCTGCAATAACAGAGGGAAAGCCTTTTAAAATTAACCAGACGCATTGTTTGCATTGTGGAGCTTGCAGGAAAGTATGTCCTGTAAATGCGGTAGTGAAAAGAGGATAAGGGGGGGGTAAGAGAATAAAATGGATACCAACGAGCAGTTATCATTTTTAATACAGTATCTGTTGAATGAAGATGAAAGATTTTCGGATATTGAAATTCCCGAAGATGAAAATGCGAAATTTCGGCTGTACAGAAGTTTAGTCAACGTCCGTCCCGCAATGCCCGCAAGCGTTGATTTTATGCGCGTTGAGGACGAATATCTTTCGGAAATTATGGCAAAAAAAGGCGTTGTTAACATTGCAGATCTAACGCCTGTCGAGGACAAAATTTATCTTTGGAAAGGCGACATTACAACGCTTAAATGCGGTGCGATAGTTAACGCCGCAAATTCGGGTTTGACAGGCTGTTATCAGCCTTGCCACAACTGCATTGACAACTGTATTCACACCTTTGCAGGCGTGCGATTGCGGTATAAATGCGCTGAAATTATGCGGGCGCAAGGGTACGCCGAGCCGACAGGTCAGGCGAAAATCACTCCCGCCTATAATTTGCCGTGTGATTTTGTAATTCATACGGTCGGTCCGATTGTCAACGGACGGCTTAACGGTACGCATTGCAGGCTGCTTAAAAGCTGTTACAAAAGCTGCCTTGAAATTGCCACCCAGAATAAAATTTCGAGTATCGCTTTTTGCTGCATTTCAACGGGAGTGTTCGGTTTTCCGCATAACGAAGCCGCGGAAATTGCTGTCGGCACTGTGCGTGAATTATTGAAAAATCACGATTTGAAAGTTATTTTCAACGTTTTTTCGGAGGAAGATTATGAAATTTACAGACGATTGTTCGGCGGAAATTAAACGGCTGAAAAGCGAATTAAAAACCGCCGAAGCGGTAGTAATAGGCGCGGGAGCAGGACTTTCAACTGCGGCAGGATTTACTTACAGCGGTGAAAGATTTGAAAAATATTTCAGCGATTTCGAGGAAAAATTCGGTTTTCACGATATGTATTCGGGAGGATTTTTCCCGTTTGAAACCGCTGAAGGAATGTGGGCGTACTGGTCGCGTTATATATACATCAACCGTTATACGGATGTTGACAACGGCACTTACAAGAAGTTATACGAGATAATTAAAGATAAAAACTATTTTGTTGTTACAACGAATGTTGACCATCAATTTCAAAAAGCGGGTTTTGACAAATCAAAATTATTTTACACGCAGGGCGATTACGGCTTATTTCAATGCTCAAAGCCGTGTCACAAAGCAACTTATGACAACGAGGAAATCGTCAAGGATATGCTCGAATTTCAGGAAAATATGAAGATACCGACCGAGCTTATACCGAAATGTCCGAGGTGTGGAAAGCCTATGACGATGAATTTGCGCAGTGATGACAAGTTTGTCGAGGACGAGGGTTGGCACGCGGCGGCGCGGCGTTACGAGGATTTTCTGCGGAAAATCGACGGTCGGCGGGTGCTGTTTTTAGAACTCGGCGTTGGTTATAACACGCCCGTTATCATCAAATATCCTTTCTGGAAAATGACCGCCGAAAACCCGAATGCGGTGTATGCCTGCGTGAATTTCGGAGAGGCTTTCGCGCCCGATGAGATTGCAACGCGGAGCATTTGCATAAACGCGGATATTCGCGAGGTGCTTGTAGGCAGTTGACAGTGTACAATGTACAGTATACAGTTAAGGTGTTCACTTCGTGAACGATTTAGATTGTTTTGGGATTAGGAGAGCGTAAACCGCACGGTAGGTTTACGCTCTTTGTCTATAAAAACAATCTTAATCCGCCGCGAAGCGGCACCACAACTGTTTACTTTCCACAGCGTTATCCGCCGTGAGGCGGATAATGCGTCCACTGTATACTGGTTCCCTCCGGCGCCTATACACAGAAAAACCACTCTCAAATAGGAATAACCTTATACAGTACGGTCTTTTCAAACTCCAGCGGTCTGTTGTATCTGAAGAATACAATGCCGTCGGACGGCGCGGTTATCTGCCTTATGACGCTTCCGTCGAGCGGATCGGTTATCTCACAGAGAATATCGCCTTTCCTAAATTCATCACCCGTTTTGACGAAACTCTTGTAAATTCCCGCGACAGGCGAGTGTATCTGCAGGAGCGATTTCTCGTCAAGCATTTCGGTGATGTAACCGCCGGGGATTTTCGTCTTGATAACGCCGTTTGCCGACATAAACCTCAAAATCGCGTCAACCGCAAGTTTTGCGGACGGCTCGTCAATGTTGTCAGTCGCGTTTGTGTACAGCGAAAACGCCTGCGTTTCCCATATCTGCCAGTTGTAGTTAAGAGTTGTCGTGTCATACGGACGCGGTTTTCTTATGAACGCAAACGGCAGCCCGAAACACTTCATAAGTTCATGGTCTGTAAACCCTGTCTCCATAAGCTTTACATGCGGAAGAAAATCCCCTTGCTGATAAAAGCTCGCCAGCTGAACGCCGTATTTATACCCCTTTACGCTTTCAAAAATCCCCGCGGCAATCCTCTGCGTCGTCTCCCCAAGGTCATAGCCGGGGAACATTCGGTTGATGTCCGTGTTGTCCATTGTCCAGAAACGCTTGCCGATATTCATTGAGTAGTAGTTTGCTGACGGGATAATCATCACTTCGCAGTTGTCCGCAATAAGCCCGCTGCTTTCCATATCCTTAAGACGGCTGACAAGCTGCGAGCAGACATACATCTGCTGAACTTCATTCCCTCGCATAGCGCCGACAACGCACATTGTCTTTTCGCCCTGCCCGAATTGAAAGCCGATTATGTCCATGCTTTCGCGGTACGGCGAACGGAGTGAATACAATGTCTTTCTACGCATTTTCTTCACCCCCTAAAATTCGTGCAATCAGCGATCCACCGTAAACTATGGGGTATTCCCTCAGCGTAAAGATAATGCCGTCACAGGGCGAGGTGACGTATTCTTCAACATTCCCCGTAACGGGATCGATAACCTTTCCCACAGCGTCGCCGCTTTTAATATGCGACCAGTGCTTTGCCGACGGAATAAATATACCCGCCGCGCCAGAATTTACAAATCCAACCGCCCTGTCTGCGGAAATAATGGGTTCTTTTACGGGCTTGCATTCGCCTTTCCACATGCCGAGATTTTTGAGAAGGTTCAAAATGCCGTCCGTCAGCCTGTCGCCGTATTCGCAGGTTATCCGCATACCTACCCCCATTTCCACGACAAGCGTTTTTGTGCCTATGCTGTTTAAGCTGTACGCAAGGGTTGATTCAAGCACGGTCGCCGAGGCGTGAATCCAGATGAAGTCGCACCCAAGCATTTTCGCATAAGGCACAAGTTCGTCCGCTGTTATCTCGTTGATTCTCACCTGCGGTATTTCGCGAAGATATATGTTGCTCGAATGAATGTCGATGCATATATCCGCGCCGCTGATGTCCGAAATTATGTCAGCCGCAAGGCACTCCGCCATTGTCCCGTCATTTGTTCCCGGAAATATCCTGTTCATATCCAGGTCAAACAGCGGTATTCCTCTCGTTATCGAATCAATGCCTAAGGGATTGAGCGCGGGATATATATCCACCGTGCCGTTTAACAGCGCAAGATTGTTCTGCAGAACGTTTGCCAGCTTTGCGCAGACATATTGCCCCTCAAGTTCATCTCCGTGTATCCCCGTAACAACGCAAACCCGTTTTCCCGACGGGTTTTTGCTGTCCGAGCCGACATAGCGGTTTTTCTTTATGACGATATTTTCATTTACCGAAAGCCCCGCCTTTGCGACTTCTTCTATCATAAATCCACTCCCTTAAAATTCTTTAAAATTCGGCAACAGTTGACGTTACCGTCTGAACTCCCTTTGAATTTCCGAGATATACCCCGCATTCTATCGGGCAGTCCGAATAGTCTCTGCCGTGGCAGAGTTTTATATAATTTTCGCTTATAAATCTGTTGTTTGCGGGATCAATCCCGTACCACCGCGAGTTGCTCCCTATCTCCGTCCAGGCGTGAGTTTCTCCGCTTTCGTATGCCAATCCCGAAACATATCTGCAGCGAATGCCGTCCAGCCTGCACAGCGCGAGGAAAATATGCGCATAATCCTGGCATACCCCCATACCGAGCGCCAGCGCGTTCTCTGCCGAGGTATGCACGTCCGTCACGCCTTTTTCGTATTTCATTGCCGAATAAAGGGCGCCGCAAAGCTGTGTTGCCCTGTCAACGGGCATTTCAGCTGTCGGCTTGTTTTTCTCGTAAAACCTCTTTATACATTCTCCGGGTTTTGTAAGCGCGGAATTGTAGCCGTATATCGCGGATGGAAAACCCGAAATATCCCGCGTGTTTATTATCTTCGCTTTTCCCGAAATGCGGAATGAAAAGAAGCTGTGGGGTTCGGGTATGCTTCCGCAGATAAGCGTATTGCCGAAACTGTCGCGGGATAGCCAGATTTTGCTGTTTTCATTTGGGCATATTTCATACTTTGCTTCTCTTATAAGCTGTCTGCCGTCAGACACGGGCAGACAGCGCAGGGTGAAGCTGTGCTCCGAAACGTTTACCGGAAAATCAAGTTTAGCCGTATACTCAAACCGCAGCCGTTTCAATGAAATTCACCTCTATAAGCGCCTCAACATTCGCTATCAATTCGCTTCTGTTGTCATTCAGCTTTTCGGGAACGGCAATTGCGCTCTTTAAAGCCGACAGCGCGACTTTGTTTATAATGCAGACGCTTTGTCCGAGATAGCGTTCAACGTGCTTTATGAGATTGCTTAAGGCGCTGAATGTTTCTTCTTCGGAAAATGACAGCCTTAACATCATATCAACATGTTCAACCGACTTTCCGAGATGAATAATCCTTAATGCGTCAACATCGGTCATGTTGCTGTCAACGCTCCCCCAGAATGCGTAAATAGCGTCCCTCACGGGCAGTAAATCATAG
>CANQOJ010000100.1 GCA_947625455.1 uncultured Clostridia bacterium
TTTTTGAAAAAAGTTTTCCCCTCAAACAGGGTTGTGAGGACAAAGTCCTCACAATCCGCCCTTTCAAAAACTTTATAACGCCAACGTTGTTTTGATTTTGATGTTGTTTTTCTTTTATTCGCCAAAGAACCCCACCCTCACCAGCCATAATGAAAAGTTTTGAAAAGGGGTAAGGGGGAAAACTTTTTCAAAAGTTTTCCCCCTTGCTAAAACCACCCCGCCGCCACCAACCGTTATAAAAAGTTTTGGAAAAGGGTTGATTTTTTCTGTGATTTGTTATACAATATAATATGAGAAATGTTGTGTTTTTAACAATGAAGAATAAAAAAGGACAAGATATATATGGACAAGATAGTTGCATTTTTGAAAAATGTCTGGTTTCGGCGGGGAGTTGCGGTGTTATGCTGGGGGTACACGGCGTTTCTGGTATGGGTGGCGTGGCTGTGTCTGGGGTATTATTTCGTGCTTGAAAACCCCGCGCCGCTGTTTATACTCTACCTGTTTGTAAATATTGCCGCGCTGGGGCTTATGGTGTTCACGAGAAAGCAGGTCATAACACAGATAAACACATATCTGATACCGATTGCGGTGTTGCTGATACTGATTTTCGGCTTCGGACATTGGTTTATAATCATACCGCCTGCGGTCGTCATGACAATTGCGTTCTTTGCCGCAAAGTCCAACGAAACGCTCAAAACCGTTCTGGGAACAATGTACCTGCTGCTTTTCGTTATAGGAATTGCGGCGTATATTGCGATAGGTATGTTTATCGGCAGTTTCAGCTTTGTTGAAGTTGATTTGTCAAAGCGCGACACTTCGTATGAATATGTGTCGGATTCGGGCGACTACCGCATTGTCCGCTATCTCCAGGAAAGCGGAATGCGCAAAACAGTGTCGTACTATGTCGAAACAACAACAGACGACTGTGAAATTCCGCTCGGCGTGTGCAAAAAGGTCTTAGGCTGTAAACATCTCCACACCGCCGAATATGATACGCTGACCAACGATATGATACAGTGGAAAACAGAGACCGTTGACGGAGAAAAGCAGGATATTCCGTATGTAGAGGGAATACGCCGTGAAAATCCGTATCTTATCAAACCCCAAGAGGAACTTGAGGACGATTAAAGGAGCATTTGTAATGGACAAAACGCTTAAACTTATAGGGCGCAGTTCAAATGAAATATATGTGCTGAGGTATCCGTCGTCAGTTCTTGATTTCTGCGAATATGACCTGTCATATTTCGCAAAAAAGGCGGTTGAGGCGTGCAGTGAGGCGCAGAAAACGGGCGAAGTTGATTTCGACCGATTTTCAGAACTCAAGCGCGATATTCAGAATGCGCACTGCTATATTGAACACCATATCCGCACGATTTACGAAAAACTTCCCATTGACTGCTATATCGACTACCTTTGCCGGCGCGACAGCATAGGCACTGGAACGCTCTGGAACAGGTTTATTTCATGCAGAACGCAGTTTGACAAAATGATGTTTCAAAGGCTGTGCGAACTGCGCTATAACCGCGCAATAAACGAGTGGCTGAACATTTTGCGCGTCAGGGATTACGCTGTCAGCAAGGTTGAGTTTGTGTTCCCTGACGGCATAACGTCAGCGTCCGAAGCTTCGGCGCGCAGGAATTATTTCGATTTGATGTTTTCCGTTACGGCTAGCGAAATGGGCTGTAAACTTGACGAATTAGGTCAGACAAAGGTGTTCTCAATCGGCAGACTTCCGAACTCGCCGTTTATGTTCCCCGCAATTTCAAAGGACATCATAAGAACCGTGCTGTCCGATTTCGACTATTCCGACGATTATTCCGACATAAAGGATTACAGCAGTATCTCGGACGAAATCGCCATGGACGCGTTTTCGCGAATGAAAAGCGGATTGTCCGCCGAGCTTTCAAGCTACAATATCCTGCGCAGTAAAATGGAAAAGTATGACAAGATATATATGCCGTGCAGTTTAAAGGCGGTTATCGACCTTGAAATTGACGCGGTTATTGAGTCGGGCGGGTATCTTGCCGTGTGCAAAAAATGCGGACGGCGGTATTACAGAGGCAAGGATTATGACGAGGATTACTGCAATTATCTTCATAACGGAAAGAGTTGTCTGGACGAATACCGCGAGGAAAATCCTCCGCGCAGAATGACCGAGGAACTTGAACAAAAATCGCGCTCCGTAACCAACGAGGTCTATGCGAGAGTAGGGAAGTCGCTCAGTACAAAGGAATACGAGTACTGGTATTCATATATGACGGCAATGAAAGAGAAAGTCAACACGGGAGAAATTTCACCCGAAGAATTTGACGATTTCCTCGACTATTCGCTGACATTCGACATTTCGCGCAGCAAGCCCATTGTCGAAGTGCCTAAACCCCCGACGGGAAAGGTCGTAAAGCCGTTTATTCCCGAAAGGATTGAGCGCAGTTCAATTAAAAAGGAAACCGAAGAGGACAATACAAAAGAACCCGAAACGTTTGAATTTGACAATGCGCAGTCAGCGAAAGACGGATTTTTCTTATCGCCGTCCGTTTCGCGCAGAAGCAGTGAACGCAGGATTTCGCATATAATCAGAGCAGGCGAACCCAGAGGCGAGGACAGCTACAATTCCCGCCCGAATCCCTCGGATTTCAAACCGTTTGTGCAGACCGACAGTCAGCAAAACAGCCAGCCCGTGCGCGGACAGTATGCTAACGAACAATCGTTTCGCGGGCAGTATGCAGGCGGTCAAACAGCGCGCGAACAAACCGTTCGTGAACAATCTGCATATGAACAGCAAATCCGTGAACATGAACAGCCGTCATATCAGCAGGAACAGCCAACGCAGTTTGTTTCCACAACCAAAACTCCCCCAAAAAGGAGAACAGCTGAACCCGAACAGGCAGTCAAGCCGTTTGCGGCTGAAATTTTGAACAGCGCGGATTTTGGGCGAAATTCGGACGAGGACAGCATTGAAAACAGACTGCTTGAGGAACTCAAGGAGTTGAGGGGCAAAACCGAACCCCAGTTCAGTTCGTTTGCGGGAGATACGGGATTTGAACCGTTTGTCGGCGAACGAAATTCGGATTTAAATGAAGAAAAAGAAACGCCTGCTGAACAAGAAAAGCCTGTGAAGCGTGCGCGCGTTATCAAGAAAAACGCCGCGGCAATCTCGGCATACGGGAAAATGTCGGGTGCGCCAGTTATATCCGCGCCGCCGGAAATGGATATTGTCTCACGGGCGAATAATGCGGACGCGGGAGAAAATGCCCCGCAGATAAGGCGGATATTGCCGTCTGACGCGGTTTCCGAGCCTGATAAGGATCCGTTTAAGGACATAGACAGCATTTTTGACGTAGTCGAGGGCATTCCTACCGCAGAACAGCCGAACCGCAGGCGTTCGCAAACCCGCGAGAGCAGATTTGAACCAAACGAACCCGCGCCCGAATGGTCGGACAGCGAACGCGAGTATCCGACTGAAGTCACCAAAGAAAACGCACCGTCGGGTATCTGGACAGAGGACAGGAATTTGTACCAAGAGGAGCAAAAGTCGGAACTTGATATACTGAAAGAGAAAAAACAGCGTACCAAGACCAACAAGACAAAGCACCTTTTTGACGCCATAATGCGCGAACCCGACGACAATCCGAATGTGAGAAAGAAATAACAGTGATTGTCAGTTGACAGTATACAAGGTACAGTGTACAGTAATCGGTGTTCACTTCGTGAACGTTATTAAGATTGTTTTGGAATTATCAGAGCGTACAAAACCGTTAGGTGTTGTACGCTCTTTTGTTTCAAACTCTAGCCTCTAGCTTCTTCAATTCTAGCTTCTAGAAGCAGAAAAAGAGGTAAGAGATAAGAACCACAATTCTTACCTCTTACCTCTAATCTCTTACATCTAGTGGCGGAAAGAGAGGGATTCGAACCCTCGAACGGGTTTAGCCGTTACACGATTTCCAATCGTGCGCCTTAGACCAGCTCAGCCATCTTTCCACAACTATTACCGTAATATTATACCACAACGTAATATTTTTGTCAAGGGGTTTTTGAAACTTTTTGGGAACGGCAAGTTGAAGTTTTGGAATTGTTGAGAAAAGCGGTTGACAAATGTGGGAAAATATGCTATCATAGATTTGCAGGTTTAACTATTATTTTCAGCATAAGGAGTACAAAATTATGAAAAAAACAACAATTTTATCGGCAGTATTAGCGGCGGCGCTGTTGTTGGCGGGGTGCGAGAACAGCAACGAAAATTCCGAGCAGAACATTTCGTCAAGCAGTTCTAGTTCCACATCGTCAATAACTTCAAGCACATCAAGCGTTTCAAGTTCAACATCATCAACAACTTCAAGTACATCAAGCGTTTCAAGTTCATCATCTTCATCTTTGTCAACATCAAGCAGTTCAGTGAGCAGACCTATTGAATCCCCTTTCAATGCGATAATTAAAGACAAATCGTATGATATAAACAGAACCGATTATATCAGCGTAGGTGACGAGGACCTTACAAGTGAGGATCTTAATGAATTAGACAGGCTGGTAAATCTCCGTGAAGCAAATTTCTTTGACAATAAAATCAGCGATATATCTATGTTTGCAAATCTCACCGAGTTGAGGTCCTTGTATTTAGGCTATAATGAAATAAGCGATATTACTCCGCTTAAAGATTTGACAAATCTGAATTATCTCGCTTTACACGACAATAAGATAAGCGACCTGACCCCTCTTTCAAATCTCACAAATCTGGAAAATTTGTCTATATCAAGCAATCAGATAACCGATATAACGTCCCTTGCAAATCTTACAAATCTTAAAACCCTCGGAATAGAATTTAATCAGATAAGCGACATCAAACCGCTTGCAAACCTTAAAAATTTACAATTGCTGACCTATAAGGGCAATAACATCAGCGAGGAAGATTTAAACTGGCTGAAGGAACAGCTTCCGAACTGTGAAATTGTGGAATATATCCATTAAAAACATCGCGGGCGGGCATTTTGCTTGCCCGCTTCAGACTGCCGATAAAGCCTCATCTGCGTCGTCAACGGCACAGCGTTTTCCGCCGCAGGCGGATAATGCGGGCAGGCACAAAGCCTAGCCGCAGCACCGTTTTAGCGTTGTACTTGCACAATGCGTGCATACTGAGGCTTTCTCGGCAGTCTGGAATTTAACTTTTTAATATTTTTACGCTTTAAAATGCCCCGTGAAAATTTCAAAAATAATTATGTAAGAATTTCCAAAAAATACTTGAAAAATTCGGCGAAATATTGTACAATATATAGTGTAAATGGCAGGGTACTGTCAAATTCTATGTACAGGAAAGGATATTTCACATTATGGCGAAGCTGAACAAAAAAAACGTAGAGGATCTTAACGTAAAAGGCAAGAAAGTTCTGGTGCGCGTTGACTTCAACGTGCCTATGAAAGACGGCGTTATCACTAACGACAACCGTATAACCGCCGCGCTGCCCACTATCAACAAGCTTGTTGAAAACGGCGCAAAGGTCGTTTTATGCTCACACCTCGGAAAACCCAAGAACGGTCCTGAGGCTAAATTCTCACTTAAGCCCGCGGCTGACAGGCTTGCGGAACTTGTTAAGTGCAAGGTAACATTCGCTCCCGATGATACCGTTGTCGGAGATAACGCGAAGAAAGCTGTTGCGGAAATGAACGACGGCGAAATTGTCGTTCTCGAAAACACTCGTTTCCGCGGAAATGATGAAACCAAAAACGGCGAGAACCTCTCGAAAGAGCTTGCGGACTTGGTTGACAACGAGATTTTCGTTATGGACGCGTTCGGTTCTTCTCACAGAGCGCATGCTTCTACTGTCGGCGTTACAAAGTTTGTAAAGGAAACTGCTGTCGGTTATCTTATGAACAAGGAAATCGAGTTCCTCGGCAACGCCGTTGAAAGTCCTGTTCGCCCGTTTGTTGCAATACTCGGCGGCGCTAAGGTTGCTGACAAGCTGAACGTTATCTCCAACCTCCTCGAAAAGTGCGATACGCTGATTATCGGCGGCGGTATGGCTTACACATTCCTCAAGGCGCAGGGCTATGAAGTTGGTACTTCGCTTGTTGACAACGAAAAGATTGACTACTGCAAAGAGATGATCGAAAAGGCAAAGAAGAACGGCAAGAAACTGCTTCTGCCCGTTGACGCAACGATTGCAAAGGCTTTCCCTGAGCCTATTGACGGAGATATTGAGGTGCAGGTTGTCGACGCTGACAAGATACCCGCTGACATGATGGGACTTGACATAGGACCTAAGACAATGGAACTTTTCGCAAACGAAGCAAAGAACGCAAAGACCGTAGTATGGAACGGTCCTATGGGCGTATTTGAAAACCCCACGCTCAAAAAGGGAACAGTTGCGGTATGCGAAGCGCTTGCGCAGGCTGACGCTACGACAATTATCGGCGGCGGAGATTCCGCAACTGCGGCAATCAACCTCGGCTATGCCGACAAGATGAGCCATATTTCCACAGGCGGCGGAGCTTCTCTCGAATATCTTGAGGGCAACGGTCTCCCGGGAATTGACGCAATTCAAGATAAGTAAACTAGAGGTTAGATTTTTAAGAGGTTAGAGGCTAGAGTTCATATTAAACGTGTTTTTTCTGTTTAAAGTGCGTTTTGGTCAGCGAGGTCAGAGCAACATTTCCTATTCAAAGTTGCTTTGACCTCAACTCTAACCTCTAGCCTCTTATAGCGTTATGCGCTTTTAGAGGTTAGCGCATTATCCGCCTTACGTCGGATAACGCTGTAAGAGGTAAGAGGTTAGAGTTTAAATCAGACGTGAATTTTTCTGTTAAAGCGCGTTTTGGTCAGCGAGGTCAGAGCAACATTTCCTATTCAAAGCACGCCTGCTCCGGCGCGCTCCGGGGTGCAGCCACCCAAATTCGCTGCGCGAATTTGGGCGCGCGCAGCGCGCGTGGCTTTGGCGAAGCGGTTAGCGCGTTTTGCTTATTCGGACAACTTTTCCGCTTCGCCAAAGCCGTGGCTGCACCCCGGAGCGCACGGACGCGGTTTGAATGGAGAAGCTCGTTTGCTCCTTGCGGTACAAACAACATTTTCCACTCAAACTTGGTTTGAATACAACTCTAGCCTCTAGCCTCTTAATTTCTAACCTCTAGACGGGCTTTTAATTTTGTTATTTAAAGGAGATTATTATGAACAAAAACGTTAGAAAAGCTATTATCGCGGGAAACTGGAAGATGAACAAAACAAGACCTGAAGCAAAGGCGCTGCTGGAAGAACTGAAGCCGCTTGTTGCCGATGTAAAGGGCGTGGAGATAGTGGCTTGCGTGCCGTTTACGAACCTTGAAACCGCGCTTGCGGCGACAGCGGGTACGAATATAAAGGTCGGCGCGGAGAACTGTCATTTTGAGAAAAGCGGCGCGTTTACGGGCGAAATCTCGGCGGATATGCTCGCGGAAATGGGAGTTGAGTATGTCGTTTTAGGTCACAGCGAGCGCAGACAGTATTTCGGCGAAACCGACGAAACCGTAAACAAGCGCACAAAAGCGGCGCTTTCGGCAGGCTTAAAGCCGATAGTATGCGTAGGCGAGCTGCTCTGGGAGCGCGAGTGCGACATCACCGAAGAAGTTATCGCACGTCAGATAAAGCTCGATTTGTTCGGCATTTCGGCTGAGGACGCCAAGAAATGCACGATAGCATACGAGCCTGTCTGGGCGATAGGCACGGGCAAAACTGCCACCGCAGAGCAGGCTGAAGAGGTTTGCGCGTTTATCAGAGCGCAGCTTGAAAAGAAATACGACAAGGCGACAGCTGACAGCATGACAATTCAGTACGGCGGTTCAATGAACGCAAAGAATGCCGAAGAACTTGTCAAAAAGCCGAATGTTGACGGCGGTCTTATCGGCGGCGCAAGCCTTAAAGCACAGGACTTCACCGCAATTATCAAGGCTGCGGAAGCTAATTAAACTGAAAGGATAATTTATAATATGGCAAAACCTGTTTTACTGGTAGTAATGGACGGCGTTGGCTTCTCAAAGACGGGACTCGGCGACGCTGTTACGGAAGCAAACACTCCTACTCTGGACTGGCTGCTGAAAAACTGTCCGAATACAAGACTAAAAGCGCACGGTTCTGCGGTAGGACTGCCGACTGACGACGAAGAGCGCGACCTTCAGTTTTGCGAGAAGCGCC
>CANQOJ010000101.1 GCA_947625455.1 uncultured Clostridia bacterium
GGCATGTTCAAGAGCTGTTTTCGGTCTGGCGTTGTCGTATGCGGCGATTTTCTACGCAAAAAACGCATTTTTAAACGGAAATGATGTTTTCGGGGTATCATGTTCATCAATTGAGCAGGCTTACAACATAGCTTTACCGTATGCCGCGGCGGGAGCGATACTTGCGGTGAGCATAAGCGAGGGTTTCGGACTTATCACGCTGCTTATAATCGAAAAGAAAAACCCCATAAAAACTCCGCTTCCGCAAAGGTGCTGTTACAGCGTAAGAGAAATATGCGCGTCCTTGCTTAAAGAAACACTTCCGCTTTCGGTTTCCGCTCTTGTTATGAACTGTGTGTCGTTTGTCGACCTTATGACAGTTACAAGAACGCTTGCTGTTTCAATAGAGCAAAATCAGGCGTATTATTCGGAGCATTTCGGAGATGTTATCAGAGAATGCGGAGGATTTTCTGAACTTGCAAACTTTATGTACGGCAGTTATACGGGAATAGCAACCTCGCTTTTTATGCTGATACCGTCATTTGCGGGAATGGCAGGCACTGCCGCCGCACCCGAAATAGCCGCCGCATGGGAGAAAAAAGACGTAAAGCAGATTTCTCAGAAAATATCACTGCAAATAAAAACAAGCGCGCTTATCGCCTGCCCCGCATGTTTCGGAGCGGCGGCTTTGGCTGAGCCTATTCTGGGATTGCTCTATAAATCACGCGCCGCGGAAGTTTCCGTATGCGTAAACGCGTTTGTAATTTTGTGCTTGGGTGGGTTGTTTATGGTTATTTCATCAGCGCTTTTCGGAATTTTCCAGTCAATAGGAAAGCCATATATTCCGCTTGTGCTTATGATAATCTCGGTTTTGATGAAATTTATATTAAATCCGATACTCATTTCAATTCCCGCGCTCAATATTTCGGGCGCCGCTTTGTCAAGCATAATAGGGTACGCATTTACGGCATTTTTCGGACTTATTGCATTTAAACGCTGTTTTCATGAAAAAACAGGTTTCCTGAAAGCGATAATTCCAAACCTTTTAACCGGAGTCGTTTGCGGAATTTCAGCTAAAATCGTGTACGAATGTTTGAAAAATTCCGCAAGTGAACTGATTTGCATAGGAATTTCAGTACTTTCAGGTATAATTGTTTGTGCAATATTGACTATTTTGAACAACATATTTTGTACAAACGCTATAATTCAAAAAAATTTTGAAAAAAAATGAAAAAAGCCCTTGAAAAAATGAAGAAAATAGGGTATTATAAGAAAGTAATCTTTGCTTAGGGGTTTTGGAAATGGATTTTAAGTTTAAGAATAATTACGACATTTCTGACCTGATTGAAATCGTTAAAATCCTGAGAAGTGAAAACGGCTGTCCGTGGGATAAAGTGCAGACGCACGAGAGTATTCGTTCAGACCTTATTGAAGAAACATACGAGGTGTGCGAGGGAATAGACAAGGACAGTTCGGAAATGCTGCGTGAGGAACTTGGCGACCTGCTGCTGCAAATCGTTTTTCACACGCAGATTGAAAGCGAAAAAGGCAAGTTTGTTTTTGACGACGTTTGCAATGACATCTGCAAAAAGCTTATCGAGCGCCACCCGCACGTTTTCGGAACGGTAAAAGTTGAAAATGAAGACGAGGTACTTAAAAACTGGGACGCGATAAAGAAGAAAACAAAAAAGCAGGAAAGCTATTCCGATACGCTTGAAAGTATTCCGAATACTTTTCCCGCCCTGATAAAAGGCGATAAGGTGTGCAGGAGAGCGTCAAGAGCGGGGATATGCGAAAACAGCGCTGCAGACGCTTTAAGGGCAGTTTCTGACGAGATAAATAAACTTGCAGATGAAGTTGAAAAAGGCGGGCAAAACGAGGCTTATCAGAAAAAGATGGGCGGGATATTGCTCAAAGTCTGCGAGGCGGACAGGCTTTTAAAGGTTGACAGCGAAAAAGCGCTTACTTATGCTTGTCAGGGATTTACGGCTGAATTAAAAAAGGCAGAGGAAGAAATAACCCGTGACGGAAGAAAGCTTGAAGAACTTTCTGAGGAAGAACGCCGCGGAGTAAGGGACAGAATCTTTAGCGGAGTGACCGCTATTAGATAGAATTATTTGGAGGTTTTACAAATGACAAAAGCAGAATTAGTTACAGAAGTAGCAGCAAAATCAGGTCTTACCAAGAAAGACGCTGAAAAGGCAGTTGCGGCGGTTATCGAAACTGTTTCCGAGACACTTGCTAAGGGTGATTCTATCCAGTTGGTAGGCTTTGGAACATTCGAGGTTCGTGAGCGTGCGGCTAGAACAGGTATCAACCCCCGCACCAAGGAAAAGATCAACATTCCCGCAACAAAGGTTCCCGCTTTCAAGGCAGGACGCGCTCTCAAGGACGCTGTAAGCGTTCCTGTAACGACCAAGAAGAAGAAAAAGTAATTTCTTTTGATGGGTTTAAAAAAGCGGTGGGGTAAACCTGCCGCTTTTAGTTTTAACGCTTGATTTAAGGACGAATGAAGTATGAGATTGGATAAGTTTTTAAAGGTTTCGCGGCTTATAAAGCGCAGGACGGTTGCAAACGAGGCGTGCGATGCAGAAAAGGTGCTTGTAAACGGAAAAGCAGCGAGAGCGTCATATGAAGTGAAGGTTGCGGATATTATAGAAATAAATATCGGAAAGCCTATAAAAGTGCGCGTTACCGATATAAAAGAGTACACCAAAAAAGATGACGCGTCGGCTTTATACGAGGTAGTATAAACACAAACAGTCTGAATAATTTTAATCCCCGCTGAATATATATGTTATCAGCGGGGGTGATTTATATGCAGGAATATCACAATGTCATTATGGAAAACAGAAATTCGCTGAAAATATCGGGAGTTAACGACATTGATAAATTCAGTGAAAGCATTATCGTTTTATCAACAATAATGGGCGAACTTGTGATAAAAGGCGAGGATTTGCACGTTACAACGCTTGACGCGCAGACAGGCGAATTTCTTATGACGGGAACCGTAAACAGCTTAAGTTACAGTAAAAACAGCGTAATGGACGGACCGTTCAGAAAAATTTTCAGATGATAAGGTGAGGATTATGAATGTAAGTATAGCCGATTGCCTTGCAATTTCGTTTGCGGCGGGGTTTATATTCGGAATTGTCTACGAGTTGTTCAGGATAATACGCCTGATAACACAGTTTAAAGCGGCAGTTTTTGTCTGCGATGTTTTGTTTTTCGTTGCCGCGTCATTTGCGGTGATAAGTCTATCGGAAAATCTTGGAAATTATATAAGGATATATACGATAATAGGCTTTGGAGCAGGCGTTTTTGCTTATATAACAACGCTTGGCAGACTGCTTAACCTGATTGAAAGCAGTATGGCGGTGATTTGGAGAAAAACGCTCGGAAAACTGCTGAAAAAAGCACAAGTTTTCTTTAGAAAAAGCATTGGAAAAATTGCATATAAAGCAAAAGAAAAATTTGTTAAAATCTCTGAAAATGCCGTTAAAAATCAAAAAAAGATGTTTAACGGCTTGCATTTGGAGCATGATGTAGTGTATAATAAAAAGAGATTAGAAAAAATTGGGGAAGGTGGAAAGACACATGTCATTAAGGCTGTCGTCAAACGAAGCCCGCAGGAACGTCAAGCATCACAGTTTGATTAGCATTATAGCGGGCGTGGCGTGTTTGATTGCTGTTGTTTATGTGATTTATTCCGTAGTTGCCGACAGTATTACCATAAAAGAGCAAACAGCAGAATATAACGAACTTGTTAAGCAGACCGAGGAAGTCAAAGAGCGCAACGCACAGATAAACGATTATCTTAACGGCGGCGGCAATCTTGACGAATATATAGAGAATATGGCGCGCGACAAGTTTGATTATGCAAATCCCGATGAACGGATATATTATGTTGTGCCGGGGAATTGACAAGGTACAATGACAGCCTGAAAAGGCTGTTTTTGTTTTGGGAGGATGTTAATATGAACTTTTTTACCAAATTATTGAAAAAGATTTTCAACAGGGCTTTCGTCTGTATTCTGGGAATACTTCTTCAGGTGCTGTACGTTATGTCGCTGTTTTGGGAACTTGGAACGCTTTACAATTATTCGTTCCTGTTCTTTCAGGCGGTTGGAGTGGTAATATCGTTTTTTATAGTAAACTCCGACATGAACCCAAGCTACAAAATGGCGTGGATATTGACAATACTTACGTTTCCGATTTTCGGAGTTATGTTCTACATTTTTTTCGGCAACAGCCGCTCAGGCGACAGACTTCGCAAAAGAATGAACCACTTCAGCAAGTCCGAGCGCAATATGCTCCCGCAGGATACGGAAATAACCGATAAACTTATGTCTATTAACGAACCTGCTAAAAAACAAGCCGATTATCTGCGCAAATTCGGAGGGTATCCTGTTTACGAAAAAACCGATACGGTATATTTTCCTACGGGAGAAGATAAGTTCAAGGTTATGCTCGAAGAACTTGAAAAAGCGAAAAAGTTTATCTTCCTTGAATATTTTATCATCAACGACGGCGTGATGTGGGGTTCGATACTTGATATTCTGGTGAGAAAGGCAGAGGAGGGCGTAGATGTAAGGGTAATTTACGACGATATCGGGTGTCTGCTTACTTTGCCGTATAGGTACGACAGGGAACTGGAGAAAAAGGGGATTAAATGCAGGGTGTTCAATAAATTCAGACCTATACTGTCTGCAAAAATGAACAACCGCGACCACCGCAAAATTCTTGTGATAGACGGAAACACCGCATTTAACGGCGGTATCAACCTTGCCGACGAATATATAAACGAATATGAAAAGCACGGGCACTGGAAAGACTCCGCGGTTATGATAAAGGGACAAGCCGTGTGGAGTTTTACAATGATGTTCATGACAATGTGGAATTTTCTTACAAATAACGAGGACGAGGACCTTGAAAAATTCCGTCCCGATAAGAAAGCAGGAAATGAAAACGGCTTTATCGTGCCGTTTACCGACAGTCCTCTTGACAATGAACCCGTGGGCGAAAATGTTTATATGAACATCATTAACTCCGCGAAAAAGTATGTTTACATCACAACGCCTTATCTTATAATCGACAACGAAGTTCAGAGCGCGCTTATATTAGCCGCTAAGAGCGGGGTAGACGTAAGAATTATCACCCCGCATGTTCCCGATAAATGGTATGTACACTGCGTGACGAGGGCGTATTACAGAAATCTTACAAGATACGGAGTAAGGATATACGAATATACGCCGGGATTTATTCATGCGAAAAATTTTGTAAGTGACGACAAATTTGCCGTTGTCGGAACGATAAACCTTGATTTCCGCAGTCTGTATCTGCATTTCGAGTGCGCGTCATGGATGTACAACACGTCTTGTATTCCCGATATAAAAGCCGATTTTGAGAATACATTAAAAGTTTGCGAGGAAATAACATATGAAAAATGTATGAAAGTAAATGTTTTCGTTCGCTTTGGAAGAATGTTTTTAAGGCTTTTAGCACCGCTTATGTAAATAAATTAAACCGCCGTTTTGTTTAAAACGGCGGTTGGATTTTATGCGAACCTATGTAAAATCAAAGGCTCTTGATTATTTCTCCCATAAGGTTAGGAGTAGCGGAGATAGCGTTGCTCTCGTCGGTATCAATATGCATAGCGTCAGCAAACTTGTCGCTAACTCTTACAACAACATCACCGAGAATAGCTTCTCTGCCGTTTGTCTTGCACTTAACCCATACTACGTCCTTGCTCTTAAGACCAAGCTTTTCAGCGGTTTCGGGAGTAAGGTGAATGTGGCGCTTTGCAACGATAACGCCCTCTTTGATTGTAACTTCGCCCGCAGGACCTTTAATCGTGCAGCCGGGTGTACCAGCAATATCACCGCTCTCGCGGATAGCGATGTCAACGCCAATAGAACGCGCGTCAGTTGCCGAAAGTTCAACCTGGTCGGCGCTGCGGCACGGACCGAGAATGGAAACGTTAGCAAGTTCTCTCTTAGGTCCAACAATTGTTACCCTCTGTTCACTTGCAAACTGTCCGGGCTGTGACAAATCCTTTTTCTTTGTCAGTTCAGCGCCCTTGCCGAAAAGGATTTCAAGCGTTTCCTTTGTAACGTGAACGTGTCTTGCCGATGTTTCAACGAGAATTTCTGCCATTGTAAATTCCTCCAAAATTTTTTTGGGGTGTTCACCCCTGATTGACAATTTAATTATACTACTTTTTTACAAAAAAATCAAGTAAAACTATTGAAATTTATAAAAAAATATGTTATAATTTGAAATTGAAAGTGAAAATCATTTTCAATTTCGGGAAATCGGGTGTTGATATATGGACAGAAACAATTACAATACGAAACAGCGCGATGAAATTGTTGAATTTTTCTCAAAACGGCGCGGAAAATGCTATTCGGCAAAGGAAATAATAAAAAGCGGAGAGATAACGTCGGGAGAAGCGACAGTTTACAGAACGCTTTCAAAGCTTACGGAGAGCGGGGTTTTAAAGCGCTTTACAGACGGAAATTCCGCCTGCTATCAGCTTGCGGACTCTGATGAATGTGCAACTCATTTTCATCTGAAATGTGAAAAATGCGGGAAACTTATTCATCTTGACTGTGAATTTATAAACGAGATACAAAACCACATAAAAGCCAAGCACGATTTTTGCGTTGACATAGGCAAAACCGTGTTTTACGGGCTGTGCAAAGATTGTTTAAAGGGAGAGGAAAATGTTTAAAAGGATAGTTTCGGCAGTTATTGCCGTTGCTTTGACAGCGGGTTTGTTCTGCGGGTGCAGTGATAACGGCGGTGAAAGCGGAAAATTGCAGATTGTGACGGCGATTTTTCCCGCATATGATTTCGCTCGGCATATTTTCGGCGATAAAGCAGACGTAACGCTTTTGCTGAAACCCGGAATGGAAAGCCACAGCTACGATCCGTCCGCAAAGGATATAGTAAAGGTCAGCGGATGCGATTTGTTTATTTACAACGGCGGTGAATCCGACGAATGGGTAGAGAATATTTTGGGCGGTGCGGACGAGTTAAACTGCGTGAAAATGATGGACGCTGTTGAGGCGATAGAGGAGGAGAATGTTTCAAACGGCGTTAGGAGTAGGGACGAACATGAATATGACGAGCATATATGGACTTCTCCTAAGAATGCGGTGAAGATTATCAAAAGCATAACCCAGACCGCGTCAGAGTTGTTTCCCGACATATCGGAGGAAATAACAAAAAATTCCGAAAGTTATACCGAGAAAATATCCGAACTTGACAACAAGTTTGAGGAATTGCTTTCGGGAGAGGAAAGATATTTTGTTTTCGGCGACAGATTTCCGCTTTTGTATTTTTTCAGAGAGTTCAACCTGAATTATTACGCGGCATTTCCAGGGTGCAATTCCGAAACCGAGCCGTCAGCGCAGATAATTGCATTCCTTACGCAAAAACTCTCCGAAGATGATACCGTAAAGACCGTTTTCTGCATTGAACTTTCAAATCACAAACTTGCGCAGACGCTTGCGGACGAGCACGGTTTGCCGATTGCGGAGTTTCATTCCTGCCACAACATTTCCGCAGATGATTTTTCGGCAGGGGAGAGTTATTTGTCGCTTATGGAGCGAAATTATGAAATGCTGAAAACAGCGCTTGAAAACAGTTGAGGAATGACACGATATGGCGTTGATTAAAGTTGATGAACTTACTTTATCGTATGAAAATCTTACGGTAATAGAAAATTTGAATTTTACGGTAGAAAACGGCGATTATCTGTGCATTGTCGGAGAAAACGGATCGGGAAAAAGCACGCTTGTAAAGGCGCTGTTGTCGCTTAAAAAGCCGGACAGCGGTTCAATTGAATTTAACGAGGGGTTAAGAAAAAACGAAATAGGCTATCTCCCTCAGCAGACAAGCGCGCAGAAAAGCTTTCCCGCAAGCGTTTACGAAGTCGTTATTTCGGGGTGCTTAAATTCACGGGGAGCGCGCCCGTTTTATTCGGCTAAAGAGCGCAAAACCGCGCTTGAAAACATTAAAAGGCTTGGAATTGCCGAACTCAAAAACCGCAGTTACCGTGAACTGTCGGGCGGTCAGCAGCAGAGAGTTTTGCTGGCAAG
>CANQOJ010000102.1 GCA_947625455.1 uncultured Clostridia bacterium
CAGTGCGCCGCTTCAATGCATATCATTCTCCCTACGCCCCCGCACCCTATGACGGTGACTTTAGAGTTAAGGCTAGCGCCCATGGCTTCAATTGACTTCGTAAATCCTATGGCGTCGGTATTGTAGCCTGTTCTGTCGGCAATTTTAATGCAGTTTACCGAATGATAGCGCTTAGCGCCGTCCGACAGCGACTTGCAGTAGTCGATTATGGCGAGTTTATGCGGGATTGTAACGTTAATTCCCTCAAACCTGTCAAGAAGTTCATACTTCCTCGAAAGTTCTTCGGGCGCAATATCGTTCAGCGTATACTCCGCTTCAATCCCCGAAAGTTCAAACAACCGCCTGTGTATCTGCGGGGAGAGCGAATGACCGAGCGGGTGACCTATAAGACAAAATTTCCTCATAATTCCTTATCCTTTCAAAACTGTAAGAGCCTTTTCCAGTGTTTCGTTGTTTTCAACATTCACGCTTACAACATCTTTAAGCGTTTTCTTTACAAGTCCTGTCAAAACCTTGTTGGGACCGAGTTCGACAAACGCTTCAATTCCGTCAGCCTGCATGGCGTTAAGTTCGTCTACAAACCTTACGGGCGAACAAATGTGCTTTGCGAGATAGTCGCACATAAAAGGCAGACCGGCAAATTTCTTGCCGTAAAGGTTTGAATAGAACGCACAGCGAGCTTCGCTGAATGTTGTGCCGATTAGTTTCTCCTTAAACTCGTCAGCGGCGGGCTGCATAAGTTTTGTGTGGAATGCCGCCGAAACCGCAAGCTTTACGCAGCGTTTTTTCATTTCGCCGAATTTCGCTATTGCTTCGTCAATTGCCGCCGCTTCTCCCGCAATAACCGTCTGCACGGGGGAATTGTAGTTTGCGGGCGCGGCGAAACCGCTAACGCTTGACAACACCTGCTCGATTTCTTCTTCAGACGCGCCGATAACCGCCGCCATTGCGCCTTTTGAATTTTCGGCGCATTTTGCCATAGCCTCGCTTCTCCATTTTATCGCCTTGAACGCTTCTTCAAGCGGAAGCATGCCCGCCGCGACCATAGCCGCATATTCGCCCAGAGAATGACCTGCGACCGCATCGCAGTCAACTCCGTTTTCCCTTACGGCATTCAGCGCAAGAAGTGATACCGTAAAAATCGCGGGCTGTGACAATCTTGTCTGCGCCAGCTCTTCAGCCGTAGAATTTTTAAGCTTTGCCTTTAAGTCATAGCCCAGAATGTCCGAGCCGCACTCAATTATCCCCTTGGATTTTTCATACCTTTCAAGAAGCTCAATACCCATCTGCGGATATTGAGAGCCTTGACCTGAGAAGAGAAAAGCTGTTTTCATAAAATAAAGACCTCCGTAAATAATATAAATTTTCTTACCGTTAGGCACTGAGGTAAGAGGTTAGAGGTAAGATGTAAGAGTTTGATTCAGACCTTATTTTTCTACTCTAACGCGGTGCGCTCTTATTTCCTCTCGGTTTGAGTATTTAAACAATTATGAAAAAATTGAGAAAAAACTCAAATCCTGCCCGCCTAATTTCCAACATCTACTTGACAAACTGCCCAAATTGAGTTATAATAAATAACGTATACTGTTGTAAAATTTTAAGCGGACGGACTTTTAATATTGTGCCGCACGGGTTATAATGATATTATACATTATTTTGTAAAAAAAAACAAGGAGTTTTTTATGAGCGGAATACAGTTTTTGGGAACAGGGCGTTACGTTCCCGATTTTGTCGCGGATAACGACAAATTTTCGGAGATACTCGATACGTCCGACGAGTGGATTTTTCCCCGCACGGGCATTAAAAAGCGTCAGCTTTCCGTGGACAAGCCTAATTACTATATGGGTACCGAAGCGGCAAAAGACGCGCTTAATTCCGCAGGGATATCCGCAGATAAGATTGACCTTATTATAGTTTCAACCTGCACGCCCGATTTCTTCTATCCCGCGATGTCCTGCCTTATTCAAAAGCGCATAGGCGCGGTCAACGCCTCGTGCTTTGACGTCAACAGCGCCTGCACGGGCTTTATTACGGCTATGGACATAGCGCAAAAGTTCCTTGCAGCAGATAAATACAGAACAATCCTTATCGTTTCGAGCGAAAAATTGTCGTCACAGCAGGATTATACCGACAGAGCAAACTGTATTTTGTTCGGCGACGCGGCGGGTGCGGTCGTTGTGACGAAAAGCGAGGGCGAGTTCAGTTCGTTTTTAGGCGCGGAGGGCGACGAATTTGACGCGCTGTACTGCAAGGTGAACTATCAGAGCAACTGCCCGTGGTTTAAGGACGAGGAAGAATTTTACGGAGACAGATTCAACACCTTTGCAAAAAAGAACTATCTGTATCAGGACGGAAGAGCGGTGTACAAATTTGCCGTAAACGCAATGGCTGACGCGGTAAATCATGTTTCGGAGCAGTTTGGGATAAAGCCGTCGGAGCTTGACCTTGTTATCCCGCATCAGGCAAATCTAAGAATAATTGCAAAGGCAACGGAACTCTTGGGCATACCCGAAGAAAAGGTCTACACAAACATTGAATATATGGGAAACGTATCGAGCGCGTGCATTCCCGTGGGAATTGACGAATTGTTCAAAAGCGGCAGGCTGAAGCGCGGAATGAAGCTTTGTCTTGTCGGTTTCGGCGCGGGACTTACATACGGCTCGATAATAATGGACACTTGACGAAAGGAAAAGATATGGGTAAAACAGCGGTTATCACGGGCGCGGGGCGCGGAATAGGCGCGGCGATTGCAAAAAGGCTCGCAAAGGACGGATTTGATATTGCGGTAAACGAACTGACGGAGGGTTCTGGTGCGCAGACTGTAGAAGAATGTAAGGCGCTCGGAGTAAAAGCGGCGGCATATGCGGCGGACGTTTCGGATTATGCGCAGTGCGAGGAAATGGTAAAGAAGATAAAAGAGGATTTCGGGACTATTGACGCGCTTGTAAACAACGCGGGCATAACCCGCGACGGATTGCTCTTAAGGATGACCGAGGAAAACTATGACTCGGTTATACGCATAAACCAGAAATCCGTGTTCAATATGACCAAATTTGTCGGCGCGGTTATGTTAAGGCAAAAAAGCGGGAGCATTGTAAACCTTGCTTCTGTCGCGGGCTTGTACGGAAACCCCGGACAGATGAACTATTCCGCATCTAAAGGCGCGGTTATCGCCATGACGAAAACGTCCGCGAAAGAACTCGGCTCTAGAGGCATACGCGTAAACGCGGTAGCGCCGGGATTTATTCAGACGCCCATGACCGACAAGCTGACGGACGAGCAGAAAAACGCAATCTTGGCGCAGATAGCTATGAAACGCTACGGACAGCCCGAAGAAATAGCGAATGTTGTGGCGTTTTTATTGAGCGACGACGCTTCATATGTAACAGGTCAGACAATCGAGATAAGCGGCGGACTTAGTATGTAAACGGCATAAGGACGGCTTTAAAGGCGGAGCAGGCTTTTGTTCCCGACTGAACGGAGGATATATGAGTTTAAATGACAGAAGAGTAGTAATAACGGGCATGGGGTGCGTAACGCCCTGCGGAAATTCCCCGAAAGAGCTGTGGGACAGCCTTATGGCGGGAAAGCACGGGTTTACGCTTGAACCATGGTTTCCCGAAGAAAATCCGGAGGAAAAGAACGTTGTCGCAAGAGTGAAAAACTTCGACGCATCCGCGCTTTTCGATAAAAAGGAGCTAAGGAGAAGCGACGTTATAACGCAGTATGCCGTATACTGCGCGGATATGGCGCTGAAAGACGCAAAAACTGACTTCAAAGACCTTGATCCGTTTCGCGTTGGCTGCATAATAGGAAGCGGCATAGGCGGCATATGCACGACAGAGGACGAAATGCTGTCCTACCGCCAAAAGGGAAGCGGACGGGTTTCAGTGTTTACGATAACAAAGATGATAGGCAACATGGCGGCGGGTACCGTTGCGATAAAGTACGGGTTTAAAGGCTCAAATTTCTGCGTAACTACTGCCTGCGCGTCGGGTACTCAGTCGATAGGCGAGGCATTCCGCGCAATAAAGCACGGTTACCTTGACGCGGCGATTACGGGCGGTACGGAACATTCCGACATAGGTTTCTGCTATGCCGCGTTCAACAACATGAAAGCCATTACGCGTTCAACCGACGTTGACAGGGCGTCAATACCGTTTGACGCGGAAAGAAGCGGGTTTGTGCTGGGAGACGGGTGCGGATTGCTGGTGCTGGAAGAATATGAACACGCAAAGGCAAGAGGAGCGGAAATCTACGCCGAAATTCGCGGATACGGCTCTACCTGCGACGCATATCATGAAACAAGCCCCGATCCCGACGGTCTTGGCGGTGCGAAAGCTATGGAACTTGCGGTGAAAGAAGCGGGAATTGCCTTCAGTCAGGTAAACTACATCAACGCTCACGGCACTTCCACCCATATGAACGACCTCACCGAAACAAAGGCGATAAAGCTTGCTTTCGGAGAACATGCGAAAAACCTCGCTGTAAATTCAACAAAGTCCATGACAGGGCATTTGCTCGGCGCGGCAGGCGGCGTTGAAGCGATTGTAACGGCATTGTCGGTGAAGTACGGGAAAATTCACAGGACGCTTGGGTATAAAGTTCCCGACAGCGAATGCGACCTCGATTATGTGACAGAGGGCGCGCGCGAACTTAAGATAACCGCCGCTTTGAGCAACTCCCTCGGCTTTGGCGGGCATAACGGGTGTATATGCCTTACGCCTGCGGAATAAATGAAAGGAGCAGAAAAATGAGTTTAAAGGATAAAGAAAAAGAGCCGACCGTTATAGAAGATACCGTAGAATGTATAGAGGCTCTCGCTAAGATTGTAAAGGAAAATGAACTTTCAAAAATCAAAATAAGCACGGAGGAAATAGACATAGTAATCGAGGGAAAATCCCCGATAAAACCGCCGTTTCCCCCTATGCCGATTATGGCACAGCCCGCACAGCCTGTTCAGAACGCGTCGAAATCCGAACCGCAGGAAACTGTTTCGGGCAAAATCATAAAGTCCAAGATTATAGGAACATTCTATACATCTCCCGCGCCCGAAAAACCGCCGTTTGTAAGAGTTGGCGATACGATTAAAGAGGGCGACGTTGTGTGCATAATCGAAAGCATGAAGCTTATGAACGAGATTACGAGCGAATTTGCGGGAAGAGTTGCGGAGATATATGTAAACGACGGCGATACCGTGGAATTTGACCAGAAGATAATGAGAATTGAGTAGGTGACGATATGACGCTTAATCTTGAGCAGATAAAAGAGATAATCCCCCACCGCGATCCGTTTTTGCTTATTGACGAGGTAACGGAGCTTGAACCCGGTGTAAGAGTGACGGCAAAGAAGTATTTAAAGCCAGACGAATACTGGTTTAAGGGGCATTTCCCAGGTCAGCCAGTAACGCCCGGTGTTCTTATGATTGAAATGCTTGCACAGGCGGGGGCTGTCTGCGCGTTGTCGCTTCCCGAAAACAAGGGCAAGATTGCGTTTTTTGCAGGCATAGATAAGGCGCGTTTCCGCGGGCAGGTTCTGCCGGGAGATACTCTTGAACTCAGCGTAGAGATGACCGAAAAGAAAGGTCCGATAGGCTTTGGAAAGGCAACGGCAAAGGTAAACGGCAAAAAGGTGGTTACCGCCGAAATATCGTTTGCGGTGTCTGATGCGAAGCAAGAATAACTGACTGTAGAAAAACCGCGGCTAGAAGTTAGAAATTAAGAAGCTAGAGGCTAGAGTTTAAATCATAGGTAATTTGCCTGCGGATTGCTGTTTTAGTTATTATGTTGGGTGCGCCGCCCTCAAACCCCCGCCAAAGGACGCATTATCCGCCTGCGGCGGATAACGCTCAGCTCCTTTGGAATCCTCGTTACGCACCCACACAGTAGTTTTTCTATGATTTGTGTATATAAAGTCATGTAAGCTTTATAAGAATAATTCACGGAGTTAATTAAATGTTTAACAAGATACTTATTGCCAACCGCGGAGAGATTGCCATTCGCATTATGCGGGCATGCCGCGAGCTTGGGATAAAGACCGTTGCGGTGTATTCAACCGCGGATAAATTCGCGCTTCATGCGCAGATTGCCGATGAAGCGGTGTGCATAGGTCCTGCCCCCTCAAAGGACAGCTACCTCAACACAAAGTCGATTATAGCCGCGTGCGAAGCAACGGGCGCAAACGCTATTCACCCCGGTTTCGGCTTTTTGTCCGAAAACGCGGATTTTGCGCGCTTGTGCGAGAAGTGCGGGATTACGTTTATAGGCCCGTCGCCGCGCGTAATGGACGAAATGGGCGACAAGGCAAACGCGCGCAAAACTATGATAGAAGCGGGCGTGCCTGTTATTCCCGGTTCTGACGGGATAGTCAAAACGCTTGAAGAAGCATACGAGGTGTGCGACAGGATAGGCTACCCCGTTATGGTAAAGGCAACTGCGGGCGGCGGCGGCAGAGGCATACGCCTTGTCGAAAACAAAAACGCCCTTGAAAGCAACTTCCTGTCGGCTAGCGCGGAAGCGGAAGCCTGCTTTGGAAACGGCGGGCTGTATATCGAGAAATTTGTCGCAAATCCACGGCATATCGAGATACAGCTTCTTGCGGACAATTACGGGAATGTCGTGCATTTGGGAGAACGCGACTGTTCACTGCAAAGGCGAAACCAGAAAGTTCTCGAAGAAAGTCCAAGCCCTATTATGACAGACGATTTGCGCAGAAGAATGGGCGAAGCGGCTGTAAGCGCGGCAAAGGTCAGCGGATATACAAACGCGGGGACTATCGAGTTTCTTGTTGACAAGGACAAAAACTTCTATTTTATGGAAATGAACACGCGCATACAGGTTGAACACCCCGTCACGGAGTTTGTCACGGGAATTGACCTTGTAAAAGCGCAGATACGAATTGCCGCGGGAGAAAAGCTGTGGTTTTCGCAGAATGACGTTAAATTCAGCGGGCATGCGATAGAATGCAGAGTAAACGCAGAAAATCCCCGCAGAAACTTTCAGCCCTGCCCAGGACTTGTAAAGTCAATACACGCGCCCGGCGGGTTTAACGTGAGGATTGACAGCGCGGTTTATGCGGGATACGAGATACCGCCGTTTTACGACAGCATGATTGCAAAGCTGATTGTAAAGGGCACGGACAGGGAAGAAGCTATTATGAAAGCAAGGGTGGCGCTTGCGGAATTTGTGATTGACGGAGTTGAAACGAACATTGATTTTCAGCTTGCGTTATTAAAAAACGACAGCTTTGTAAAAGGCGATTTCGACAACGGTTTTCTGAACCGCGTTGACATTATGGAGGAGTGACCGAATGGACATTGAAGAACTGTTCAAGGTTGTAAAAGCGCGTTTTACCGACGACAGCCGAGGCTCTGTCGACAAAAGCGACGTCGAGATACCGCAGGATCTGCTGTTCAAATGCCCGCGCTGTTCGAATGTTTTCTACAACGACGAGTTTGTGAACAACAAAAAGGTCTGCCCCAAATGCAATTACCACGCAAGGCTGACATGGCAGGAGCGGCTTGAAATGACGGCTGACGAGGGGAGCTTTATACCGCTTGACGAGAATTTAAGGTCATTGAACCCCATTTGTTTTCCGAGGTACGAGGAAAAGGTCAGAAAGTGCATTGACGAGTGCGAAACGAACGAAGCGATAGTCACGGGAGAATGCACGATACGCGGGTACAGGTGCGTTATAGGCATTATGGACAGCCATTTTATGATGGCGAGCATGGGAAGCGTTGTCGGAGAGAAGATTACAAGGGCGTTTGAATATGCGACAGCGAAGAGACTGCCCGTGATAATGTTCACAGCGTCGGGCGGCGCGAGAATGCAGGAGGGCATTGTGTCGCTGATGCAAATGGCGAAAACAAGCGGAGCGGTGAAGCA
>CANQOJ010000103.1 GCA_947625455.1 uncultured Clostridia bacterium
GCCTTAATTCCCAGACCGCCTGCGCAGAAATGGCTCTGCGTATTTTGGGTATAGGCGAGGGAGATGAGGTTATAACCACCGCTTACACCTATACCGCTACTGCGTCGGTAGTTTGCCATGTAGGAGCAAAGCTGATTTTGGTTGATACTCAGCCCGACAGTTTGGAGATGAACTACGATGCGGTTGAAAATGCAATCACAGATAAGACAAAAGCAATTATCCCTGTCGATCTCGGCGGCGTACCGTGTGATTATGACAGAATTTTTGAGATAGTTGATAGCAAAAAGTCACTTTTCAAGCCGTCAAACGATATTCAGAAGGCAATAGGCAGAATTGCTGTATGTGCGGATACCGCTCATGCTTTCGGTGCAAAACGACACGGCAGAATGGTTGGAAGCATTGCGGATTTTTCGAGTTTCAGTTTTCATGCAGTTAAAAACCTCACTACTGCCGAGGGTGGAGCGCTGACATGGAAAACAATTTTGGGAATTGACGACAATGAAATCTACAAACAGCTTCAACTGCTAAGTCTTCACGGGCAATCCAAGGACGCGCTTGCAAAAACGCAGCTTGGCGCTTGGGAATACGATATTGTAGGCACTTATTACAAGTGCAATATGACAGATATTATGGGAGCGATCGGTCTTAAACAGCTTGAACGTTATCCAGAGATGCTTAAACGCAGAAAAGCGATCATAAAGCGTTACGATGATGCGTTCAGACCGCTTGGCATAAAGACGCTTGACCACTACAACGATGAGCACGAATCATCAGGGCATTTATACATAACAAGAGTACCCGGAATAACGGTTGAGCAGAGAAATGAAATAATCGTAAAAATGGCAGAGCAGGGCGTTGCGACGAATGTTCACTACAAGCCTTTGCCTATGCATACAGCGTACAAGAAACTAGGGTTTGACATCAAGGATTATCCGAACGCCAATAAGCAGTATGCAAACGAAATTACCCTGCCGCTGCATACCTGCCTTAGTGATGAAGATGTAAGTTATGTGATGAACACATACACGGAGGTTTTGAAGAATTACCTATGATGCTGTGCAAATGGGAGAAGCTGCCGCGTGAAATGCAGTGCAGTGAAGTCAGAGAGTACTATGACATCTTAAAAAGCAAACAGTGCAGTCTGTTTTTTAAAAGGCTTTTTGACATTATTGTTTCGCTTATTTTGCTTATAATTCTGTCACCGGTTTTTCTTGTTCTTGCGATAGCAATAAAGATTGATTCAAAAGGTCCTGTTTTTTACAGGCAGGAGCGAGTGACGCAATATGGAAAGCATTTTAGAATATTTAAGTTTCGTTCAATGGTTAACGGTGCGGACAAGAAAGGAACAGCCGTTACAGTCAGCAACGACCTGCGAATAACGAAAGTAGGCAAATTTATCCGAAAATACAGGCTTGACGAGATAAGTCAGCTTATTGACGTTCTTCGCGGAACAATGAGTTTTGTGGGAACGCGCCCAGAAGTTCCGAAATATGTGGAGCATTATACTCCGGAGATGACGGCAACGCTGCTGCTTCCCGCAGGCGTGACGAGCCTTGCAAGCATTTATTACAAGGACGAAGCAGACCTTTTGAACGCCGCAGACAATCCTGACAGAACATACATAGATGAGGTGCTGCCGGGCAAGATGAAATACAATCTCAAAGAAATTAGGGAGTATGGGTTTTGGAAACAGATTATAGTTATGGTGAAAACAGTAGGTGCAGTATTCAAGATACAAAGTGAAGATAATATAAATGAAAGAATGACAGAATCAAATTATTCAATGAGTGCCGGAGGAAAAAATAATGAATGATAAAGAGCCTGTGGTTTGGATATTAAGCTATTTTGCCGGCGGACCATCGTATTGTCCGCGTGTTCCGGACTACAGCCTGGCTGAGTATTTAAAAAGAAACGGTTATGAGGTTAAAATTTTTGCCGGAAGCGCTCTGCATAATACAGATACTAATTTTATCACTGACAGAACAAGATATCTTGAAAAAATGGTTGACGGAGTACCATTTGTGTATATAAAGTCAAGGTCATATAAGTCAAAAAAAGGAGAGACTCTAAGCTTTTTTGATTATTACTTTAATCTTCTTAAAGTATATAAGAAATTCTCCGCACCTGATATTATAATATCTGCCATGCCTCAGCCGTTGGCTTGTCTTGCAGGAATTAAGATTGCAAAGAAATTTAAGATTCCGTGTATAGCATATGTAGTAGATTTATGGCCTCTTTCTATTGTCGAGTATGCTGACTTTTCGGACAGAAATCCGATAATTCAAACTATGTATATGTTTGAAAAATGGGTTTACAAGAAATCAAGTCAGCTCGTTTTTACATGGGAAGGTGCGTATGATTATATCATAGATAAAAAATGGGATAATGTCATTCCGAAAAATAAATTTCATTATATTAACATAGGCGTCGATTTAAAAACTTTTGAGTATAATTTATCTAATTATAGGATTTCTGATGAAGATATTGACAGTGATGTATTTACGGTCATGTACTGCGGAAGCGTAAGACAAGCTAACGATATAGGTACGGTTGTGGAGTGCGCTAAAAAGCTTTGCGGCGAAGGCTATGCAGATAAAATTAGATTTATTATATATGGCGACGGTCCGGATAGACAAATTTTATCTGATAAATGTGCAAGAGAAGGCATTTCCAATGTTGTCTTCAAGGGTTATATAGATAAAAAATATATACCGTATGTTCTTTCAAAAAGTGATTTAAACATTTTGAATTTAAAAGCCGCAGCTACCCAAAAGTACGGAAACAGTTCCAATAAGCTTTTTGAATATCTTGCTTCCGGAAATCCGGTTATTGCGAATATTGATGAAGGTAAATACCCGATAATCACAAGGTACGGGTGTGGAAAAGTGGTAGAAGCAGGTTCAATTGATGAATACGCAGATGGAATAAAGTATTTTTACGAATTGAATAATGAGCAAATGGGTAAATATCGCGAAAATGCTAAAAATACTGTAAAAATATTTGATACTGAAAAATTAAATTCAGAGTGGGAAGCAATTATAAAAAAAGAGATATGTAAAATTGTATAAGTATAAAATACGGAGGGAAAATTTGAAAACAATAATGCTTGTTTTCGGCACACGACCCGAAGCAATAAAGATGTGTCCGTTGGTGAACGAATTAAAGCGGCACGATGAAATAAAAACGGTCGTCTGCGTTACGGGACAGCATAGAAGTATGCTTGATCAAGTGCTTGAAGCATTTGACGTAGTGCCGGATTATGACCTTTCAATAATGAAGGACAAGCAGACGCTCTTCGATATTACAGCTAATATTCTGCTGAAAATCAAGGATGTGCTTGAAGATGTAAAGCCGGACGTGGTGCTGGTTCACGGCGACACCTCGACAACATTTGTCACCGCGCTTGCTTGCTTCTATCTGCAAATTCCCGTGGGTCATGTTGAAGCGGGTTTGCGGACATATAACATATATTCACCATATCCTGAGGAATTTAACCGCCAGGCTGTCAGCATTATAAGCCGCTACAACTTTGCACCGACCGAACTTTCAAAGCAGAATTTACTGCGTGAGGGCAAACCGGAGGACAGCATTTTTGTAACCGGAAACACGGCAATTGACGCGCTTAAAACAACGGTTCGCGAGGATTACACTCACCCCGAACTTGACTGGGCAAAGGGCAGCCGTCTTATTCTCATTACCGCGCACCGCCGTGAAAATTTAGGCAAGCCTATGCGGCAAATGTTCCGCGCAATAAGGCGGGTTATGGACGAATTTCCCGATGTAAAGGCAATTTATCCTATACATATGAACCCCGTTGTTCGTGAAACGGCGAACTCGATTCTTGGAAATGATGAAAGGATACATATAATTGAGCCGCTTGACGTGCTGGATTTTCATAACTTCATGGCGCGAAGTTTCATGATTTTGACCGACAGCGGCGGCATTCAAGAAGAAGCGCCGAGCCTTGGTAAGCCTGTTTTGGTCATGCGCGACACGACCGAGCGCCCCGAGGGGATTGCCGCAGGAACGCTAAAACTTGTAGGTACAAACGAAGAAACCATTTATGCCGAATTTAAGCGCTTGCTGACCGATAAGGCGGAATATGACAAGATGGCTAAGGCAAGTAATCCTTACGGCGACGGAAGAGCGTGCCAGAGGATAGTGGAAAATATTTTAAGTTATAATTCTACGGTCATATGAAAATTTAAAATCATTTTTACGCTAATAATTTCATTTGTGGTTAATTTTTCATATTAAATATCTAATATCAGCCATATGTAAACACAAAATTGATGGTGAGGTTATAATATGACAGAATTGCAAAGCAGATTGCTTGAAATGTTAAAATGGTTTCATATGTTTTGCATTAAAAACAATATCACTTACTATGCTATAGGTGGAACAACACTTGGAGCGGTGCGACATAATGGATTTATTCCATGGGATGATGATATAGATGTCGGGCTTCCAAGATCGGATTATGAAAAACTAAAGCAAATTTCTGAAAGTGAGATTAATGGGAAGACAAATTATTTAATTGAATTTCCTTCTGACAAAAAAGAATATGTTGCAAGTTATGGTAAGATGTACGATACAACTACCACATTAATAGAAAACACAAGATTTAAGGCTAAAAGAGGTATATACATAGATATATATCCTATTGACGGAATAGGTAATTCATATGAAGAGGCCTTAAAAAGATATAAACGTGCCAAAAAGTATATTTATTTATTGTATTTTAAGGTGTGCGAAATAAATTCTAGAAGGAAATGGTATAAAAACTTACTTATTTGTTTTTCACACTTGATTCCTAATTTTATTTTAGATCATAGAAAAATAGTTCGAGAAATTGAAAAAATCGGGAAAGAATGCGACTTTTACACAAGCAAATTTGTTGCAAATATTCCGGGAAATGCATATGAGAAAGAAATAATGCCGAGAGAATATTTTGGCAAGCCAACGCTTCATGTTTTTGAAAATACTGATATTTTTATTCCTGAAAGATGCGATGAATTTTTAACAACTATTTATGGTAATTGGAGACGAATGCCTCCTAAAGATAAGCAAGTTTCAGAACATGACTATATTTATTTTGATCTCCATAAATCATTTCTCGAATAAAAGAAAAACAATAAATTTGACTATGACAGTCCGGATATTTTCATTATCTGAGAAATTGAGGAAGAATTATGACCTACGCTTTGATCCTTTCAGGCGGAATAGGCAACCGAATGGGAGCAGACATACCTAAGCAATACATAGAATTTGGCGGGAAACCGATAATCAGTTACTCTCTGTTGGCTTTTGATTGCCACCCGCTTATTGACCGCATAGTCATCGTTGCAGAAAGTCAATGGCGCGGCGAAATTGATAAATGGCTTTGTGAATACAAAATCAAGAAAATTGCAGGCTATGCCGGCCCCGGTGAAACAAGGCAATATTCAATAATAAGCGGTCTAAAAGAAATAGAAAGGCTTGGCGGTGCAGATAAAGTTATAATTCACGACGCGGCTCGTCCTCTTGTTTCTGAGGAACTAATCACATCCTGCATTGAAGGTCTTGAAGATTGCGATGGAGTTATGCCCGTTTTGCCTGCAAAAGATACGTTTTATCTGTTAGATGAACAAGGTATGGTTTCAAATCTTCTGCCGCGTTCACTTTTGGCAGCCGGACAAGCTCCCGAATCGTTTGATTACAAAAAATACTACTCAGCTAATATGTCGCTTTCACGCGAAGAAATTTTAAAAATAAACGGCAGTTCCGAACTTGCGCTTAAATGTGGACTTTCTGTAAAGACTGTTCCCGGAGATGAAAGAAATATAAAAATAACTACTCCGAATGATTTGACACTTTTGGAGGCATATATGGAGGAAAGAAAATGAAAGCTTTGGTTTTGGAAGATATAGCGAAGCTTACATATAAAGATGTTCCCGATCCGGTGTTGAAACAGGGAGAAGTGATGCTGAAAATAAAAGCCTGCGGAATATGTTCAAGTGATATTCCGAGAATTTTCAAAACAGGAACATATCATTTTCCAACCGTTCCCGGGCATGAATTTTCGGGAGAAATAATCGACTGCGCATCTGATGTTGACAAATCGCTTATAGGTCAAAGAGCAGTGGCATTTCCGCTGCTGCCCTGTGGGAAATGCAACTCATGCTTGGAAGAAGAATATTCCCGCTGTTCGGACTATAATTATTTTGGTTCGCGGTGTGACGGGGCATTTGCAGAATATCTTGCAGTACCTGTATGGAATATCGTAACATTTTCTGATAGGATACCGTATACGACTGCCGCGCTCTGCGAACCTGCTTCTGTTGCAAAACATTGTGTTGACAAAGGGCAGATTAAAAATACCGATACCGTAACGGTAATAGGTACGGGAACAATCGGTTTTCTGGCTGCATTATGGACAAGGTCAATGGGAGCAAAAAAAGTTATAGTTGTGGGACGTAATGAAAAGAAACTTGAATTTGCAAAAAAGCTTGGAATTGAGTTTACTATAAATATGGCAGAAGAAAATTTTGCGGAAAAATTTTCAGAAATTATGGACAACAACGGTTCAGACGTTGTTCTGGAATGTGTAGGAAGCGTTTCGGCAGTAGAAAACTCTATAAAATTTGCAAAAAAAGGCGGAAGAATAGTATTGACTGGTAATCCGGAAGGAGATATTTCCCTTAATAAAGATATTTACTGGAAAATTCTAAGGAACGAACTGACAGTCACCGGATCTTGGAATTCAAGCTATAAATCTGACATAAACAACTGGAAAGAAACAACAGCGGCTCTTGAGGATGGAAGCCTTGACATTGCAGGACTTATTACGCAAAAGTTTCCTCTTGAAAAGTATGAAGAAGCTTTGACAACAATCAGAGACCATAATATTTTTTCAGTGAAAGTAATGTTTGAAATATAAGGAGCATGGTTTTGAAGAAGTCTAAGATATCTGCGTCGATGATGTGTGCGGATCTTGTGCATTTAAAGCAGACGATTGCTGTATTTGAAAAGGAAGAAATAGAATATTTACATATAGACGTGATGGACGGGGAATTTGTACCGAACTTTGGTCTTGGATCGGATTACATAAGAGGTCTGCGGGAACTTACAAAAATCCCGCTTGATATACATATGATGGTTGCCTCGCCTGAATACAAATTCAAATGGGTTGGTATACAAAGTACCGACATGGTTTCAATTCACTACGAAAGCACACCGCAGATACAGCGTGCGCTGGACTGGCTCTCGGAATACGGCTGTAAAAGATTTCTTGCGATAAATCCCGCTACTCCGATCTATGTTCTTGAAGAAGTGCTTGATTATATAGACGGAATAAATCTTCTGATGGTAAACCCCGGATTTGCGGGGCAGAAAATAGTTTTGAGTACGATAAAAAAAGCCGAACGTTTAATAAACTTCTTGAAAGAGCATGGCAAAGATGATTTAGAAGTAGAAGTAGACGGAAATATAACCTTTGAAAATGCGAAAAAACTGCGGAGTATTGGTGCGACAATATTTGTCGCAGGAACTTCAAGCATATTTAAAGGTCCTCTTAACAAATATGCAGAGAATATTCTGTCACTTAGGGAAAACATGAAATAGGGAGATATGTATGAACCCACTGATAAGTCTTGTGATACCTGTTTACAATGTAGAAAAATATTTGAGGAAATGCTTGGATTCAGTGCTTGCGCAGACATACGACAACTTCGAGGTTATTCTCGTTGACGACGGTTCAACCGATGCTAGCGGAAAAATATGTGATGAATATGCTCAAAAGTATAGCAGGATAATAGTTTACCATAAGCAGAACGGCGGTCTGTCAGACGCAAGAAACTTCGGGGTGGAGCATTGCAACGCGGATTTGGTTTC
>CANQOJ010000104.1 GCA_947625455.1 uncultured Clostridia bacterium
GTGAACGGAAAGACTACGAAAAAATCTTTCAAGCTCAAAAAGCGGATTGACGTGCCGTCCGAGGAATGGCAGATTGTCCCCGACACGCAAGAACCGATAATTGACAGGGACACCTTTGAGTTGGTTCAGAAAATTCGGAATAGCAGGCGCAGATATGTAAGGCATAACTACCAGATACCGATTTTGTCGGGACATTTGTTCTGCGCTGACTGCGGGCAAAAACTCTACTACGTTAAACCGCCTAAACAAGCCGAATACTACTGCTGTTCGGGTTACCGAAAGCGCAAGGCGTGTACGGGACATCATATCCGCGCCGACGTGGTTGAGAAACTGTTGTTGGTGCAGATAAACCGCGTTATGAACTATGTTTCGGAGTTTGAGGAGGAATTCACAAGGCAGGCAATGGAACGCGGGAACGCCGAACAGCAAAAGCTGATAAGTTCCTTGAAAAAGACTGCCGACACGGCAAAACGCCGCCTTGAGCAAATCGACAGCGTTATCGCGAAACTCTATGAGGACAAGGTGACGGGCGAGATAACTTCCGAGATGTTCGTAAAACTTTCGGCGAAATACATAACGGAGCAGGAGGAGCAGACCGCCGCGCTTGACAAGGCGCGAAAGGAACTCTCGGCAATCGAGGCAAAGAAAACCGATGTAACGAAGTTTGTCGCGCTTGTGAGGAAGTATTCGCACATCAGCGAGCTTACACCGCAAATCCTCAACGAGTTTATCGACAAAGTAACCGTTCATCAAGCTGAAAAGGTGGACGGAAAGCGTCAACAGAAGATTGACGTTTATTTTAACGGCGTCGGGCAGATTGAGCCTGACGCACAAAAAAAGTCCGAAACAACCGATTAACGGTCATTTCGGACTTCGCGGGGATTATATCCCTATGATACCCTCACACATTTTGGCAGGGATTTTTAGTCGGTGCTATTTGTGGGATTTGCGTGTTTGCTGTGTTTGCGTATTACCCTTATCATCAACCGATTGCAGGGCACGAATATATTTCATATCCACATAATAGAGTTTAAGTTTTTCTTTCATTGTTACAATTCCCCCCAATATAAATTTTAGCTGCACTTCTCAGTACAGCTAAAACTAATTCCCACTTCTACGGTAGGGTTCTCCTCTTTTTACAGAAACATAACGTTTCCATACGTGAGCATTTCTGCTCACGTATAGTTTAGCACAACTTAAAGGTTTTGTCAAGTGTTTTCCAAAAATTTTTCAAAATTGAAAAGAAAAATGTTCTTTATGTTGTAGTTCATTTGTCAAAATTGCTAATCAACATAATACATATTCAGTAAATCTTGTTCCATAAAAATCCTTTCTTAATGCAAAAAGGCTGTGAAAAACACAGCCTTAACGTCCTATTTCGCGCGGTAGGGCTCCCGCCTTTTATCGCTCCCATTTATTTAAACTGGTAGGACTCCCATCTTTTATCGCTCCCATTTATTTATACTGGTAGGGCTCCCATCTTTAATCGCTCCCATTTTTGCGCGGCAAGGAAACCGCCGTAAGTATGTTTGTACAACAACAATATCACCTTACTCCTTTATTATACACGACTATTGTTGATTTGTCAAGTGTTTTCCAAAAATTTTTTTATAATTGAAAAGAAAAGTGTGCTGTTTGTGCGGATTTTTTTCGGGCATAACGCCGAAAAAGTTCCCGACACCCATTGCAGGCTCTAAGATGTTGCCGCCCTCAAAGCCGAGATTTTCCAAGCCTTTGTAAATCGCTTTATTTTGAGAGCGTTTCCTGTTCGGCGGGAGTTGCAAGGCGGTTCTCACTTTCAACAGCTTTCAGTATTTTTATAGCCGCGATATTCGTGGCATCTTTTGACTTTTCTACGTCTTGGACGGTTTGTTCCTTTTCAGACTTGCTTTCGGAAATAAGTTCCTGCTCTGACAAATCACGCTTTTGTTCGGAAATTCGATGATTTATATAAAAATCTTTGTCAAATGTCTTGACAATTTGAAATAATTGTGCTATACTTATAGTAGAGCCGTTAAGAATGGACTGGCGTAGATGTTTTTCATCGAAACCTCGTGTTTTTAACGGTTCTATTTTTATGTCCTGCAAATTGTATAGCCGTCTTAATGGTTGGAGTTTCGCGTCGGGGAACTACTCAACAGTCAGTTTCGCAAGGTAACATTCACCATTATATCTGAAAACGCCGTACATCTTGTGTATAATACTAACGAACCATATTTTTCAATGGTAGCTTTTAAAAATCTTTGTCAAATGTTTTGACAACGTCAAATGCAAAAGTAAATGCAACACAAAGCAGAAAAATGTTGCAATAACCTCTGCACAAAGCATATAATTACAGGTACAAAGTGTTGCAATAAAGAATGCATAAGAGGGTATAATTAAAACTGTCATCGCAATAATTATGATAAATCCTCTGTGGGTTTTGAAAAATCGTTTCATCGCTGTTACCCGCCTTACAAATCGGTGCTACATATAGCACAAAATACACAAAAATCCCCACCGTTTCGGTGGGGATAAAGTTATTCAATTAGGACTGTATTATTATCTTTTGATGTGTTTTTGCGGCTTTATATTCTGAGTATCCGTTTTGAAAGGCTGTCCATTTAATATTGAGTTTATCTGTTCCTCGGTCATTCCGCTTTCGCGCATAGCTTTGGAAATCGCTGCCATTTCTGTTTCGCGCTTGGCTCTTTCCTCGGCTCTGACCTGTTCACGCTCTGCTTGAATTATACTGCGCTCATTAAAGAGAGCCTCCTCTCTTTTTCGTGCCGCCTCGCGTATTTTTTCATCAGCGCTAAGTTCTTTAATAACAGCTACTGCTTTTTGTACTCCAACGTTTTTTGTAGTTTCACTTAACATATCTAACTCCTCCTTCGTTTTAGCATTGAAGAACGCTGCTCACACAATGAGCACATCATTCTTTGTATGTTTTTATCTTCTGCCGCGTTTTGACAACGTTTTGTGTTAGAAAGGCTGTCCATTTAATATTGAGTTTATCTGTTCCTCGGTCATTCCGCTTTCGCGCATAGCTTTGGAAATTGCTGCCATTTCTGCTTCGTGCTTGGCTTTTTCCTCGGCTCTGCCCTTATTCATTGCATCTTGCATACGTGAGGCTTCTTCGTGTTCCGCAAAATAACGTATCCGCGCAAGTTCTCTTACAGCAGGATCATTGCTCATATTGTTTACAACACTTACTGCCTCGTTTATTACCGAATTATTAATTTTTTTCAGCATGTCAAGTTCCTCCTTACTTTCCGAATTTATAAGCTTTAACCACAACTCTTTCTGGCTGAACTGTGAAATATCCTTTTTCAGATTTCTCAGCTTGTGAAGTTCAAAGAAGAAAAATGCACACTTGTTAGTCAGCCTTTGATTATGTTTCTGATCATAAAGCGTATAAAGCGACGTATAATCGTTGTGTTTAAATTTGTCGTGGTCAAAGTCCAGAATGCTTATTGAAATGTTCTGTCGTAATTCACCGTAACTCTGACCTTTTTCTAAATCTTGCGAACACATTTTCGCCCAGTAAACAAGTTCCTTGTTTACAAAGTCATTGCTGTCGGTCGTTTGCATTTCAAGATCTATTGACCTGTCCTTGGTAATTAAAAGAATATCTAAACGCGAAAATTTTATGCGTGCCATATCAGGTGTTATTTCGGGATTGGTTACCTTAACATCCTTGACATCTTCCTTGTTAATATCCAACAAACTTGCTAAAAGGTCTATAAGTAAACCTTTGTTGTTATTATCTGCAAACATTTTCTTAAATACAACGTCTATTTTGGGTTTTATAAATTCGTCCATCGGTATCACCTCAATCCATAAGTCTTTTCTTGCTTATATTATACACTAATTTTTCACTAAAGTCAATAGCGAACTAAAAATTCGATTAAAAAGGGTGAAAGTTGAATAATAAAATTTGCCACACGAAACAGTGAATGATATAATTAAACAAAGGAATGTGTCATCTTTAATCATACAACTTTCTTGTTAAGAACCGAAAAAATAGTTATATTTTTATTGTAATTATAAGTTCAAAAAATCCGTTTTCACACTTTATCTTCATTTGACCTTCATACTTTTCAACAACGCTTTCAATATTATGCAGCCCCATGCCGTGTTCATCTTTTTCTGCCTTTGTAGTTGCAGGTATGTCGTAAAAATTTTCGGAACGCACTGTCGGATTTTTGATTGACAGAATAAAATAGCCTTGCTGCTTTTTTGCGAGTATGGATATAACATAAGGTTCTGACAATTCTTGGCACGCTTCAATTGCATTGTCGAGCGCATTTGTAAGTATTATGCAAAGGTCCACATTGTCCATTGATAACGGCATTATACCCGAATAATATATTCGTCCGTTTTTGTCAAGTAAAGAAGCTTTGTTTGTCAGAATTGCGTCAGCCAAAGTGTTGCCGGTATTGAATATTGTAGTTTGTGTTTCATTCTTCAATTTATTTAATTTTAATATGTATGCCTCCGCCATTGAGCATTCATTCATTTGAACCAGTGATAAGATACTTTGAAGATGATTTAAGTAATCATGACGGAATTTCTTGATTTCGGCGTTCATTTTTTCGACTTCGTTAAAATGGTTTATTTGAAGTTCCACTTGTTTTTCCATCATTTGCGAAGTCGCATTGAAATGCTGTTTTGCCATTACGTTAAATATCAGCGAGACCACAATGATTATAAAAATAACGGTAAGCAAAATAACTATCGCAGTCAGCATATTCTCCTTGAACAATATGTTGTCCGTCTGAAAACCTATCAAAGAGGATAGCGCGCTTAAACATATTATTGCTAAAATGAGCATTAAAAAAATATAATTCGGTATCTCGGATAAAACCACAGAATTTCTTTTTATATTGCTTTTCTTGTATGCAATCAGTACCGCTGTCAGCACAAGTATTCGTATAGCCAACATAATATAAGGAGATACATCGTCATTATTTTTATTCATTATATTTGCGGCAATACAGGATAAACTTGAACTCAGCAAAGAAATTGACAGATCACACAGGAAAATGAGATACACACATCTGCGGTTTAAGCGTCCATACATGATAAGCAATGTTAAAATAAACCGCAGATAATACAATATCATTGCGAAAAAATCAGTCATTTGAGAAGCTCGTTCGTTTAAGAAAACAATTACTACAGATACAGCGACATAAGCAGCCAACGAGAAAACTATACGTTTTTTGCTGACGCAGCTTATCGGCAATATGCGAAAAATATCTGCGCAAATAACAAGTGATACAAGTTCAACGCAGCTTCCCAGTAAAAAAACTATGTTTGAAATAAGGTTCATATTTAATGCTCCTCATTATACCGCATAATATAATTCTGAAATTCGGTTTTGAATTTAGCGGCATAATGTGCGCCAAGAACCGCTTTTTCTCCGTTGTCCAGAAAGATATTTGTATTTGTATGATTGTCGATATGCTCAAATCCTACGACAAAAGATTTACTGCATCTTATAAATTTTTCGGGCGGAAGTTTTAACTCTAATTGCTTTAAATTTATTCTTACCCGAAAAGATTTGTTTTTTGTCCTTATTGTAGTATACTTACCGTCGCCTTCCAGATAGATAATATCGGATATTCTGATTTTATAGCTTTCGTCCTGCGTGTTTATTAAAAGCAATCGGTCATAATCTATTGATTTAAGGTAATCGTCAAGTGCCTTAAACAGCTTAGCTTTATCAACAGGCTTTTGCAAAAAGCGGTAGGCTTTCACTTCAAAGGCGTCTAATGCGGCAGCAGGATAAGCGCTGATAAAAATAATTATGCTGTCGGGATTTTTCTCGCGGAACTTTTCAGCCGTTTCGATCCCGTTCAAAGATTTCATCTGATAGTCCATAAATATAACGTCATACTCGTATTCCGAGCAAAGAAACTCCTCGCCGTTATCGTAATAATCTATAAACACATCTAAATTTCTTTCATGCCGATATTTTTGCAGAATGTCGGTTATCTCTTTTTGAAATACCTTTTCATCGTCACAAACAGCAACTTTCACTTTAATTGCCCCCTTTTTATTCATTATACTCCAAAATGAAGAATTTTTCAAGAGTTATAAAATTCTTCAATTTTGTTCCCGCAAAAACGCGTTTTGTTCCAAATCTATTGAATGCGTTTGGAAAATAATATATAATCAACTTATCAGAGAACATTGAACTTGGATACAAATTGTCCGAGGGAGATATTATACAGAAACAGGAGTTTTTATGAATAACAATAATTTAAGACAAAATAAGCTTATTGCTGAAAAAACAGCTTTCAGATATTCTAAAGAAGATATGTCTGACGTCAGCTTTGAAATTGGCAAAAAGAGTTATACCGCCAACGTATTCGGCTTGATGGTTATATTTGCCCTCTTTTTTGGAGGGCGAATAATCATGAGAAGATTTGCCGGAAATCCTGATATGAATTTCTCGGTAGGTGACATTATATTCTGGGTAATAATAGCGCTGGTTGGCATATTCGTTGTTGTAACCTTAATCCGCGAAAAGCACAAGCCGACAATTTTTGTTACGGGTAAAAAAATATTCTACAACGGTGACCACTGGACAAGCGACGAAATTTCATTAGTCAGGTGTACAAAGTGGCTGGGACGTATTGAGGTTTACTCGTATGGCAGGAAGATTTTAACTTTCCCATGGGAAAGGGATAATGCAGAGTTGTTTATTGCATGGGTAAACAAATGCAAAATAGCATTTGAGGATAATCGCATGAAATCTTTTCAATAAGCAGAAGCCTGTTAGTATAATGGCGCATAAAACAAAATCGGCATACCCGCAGTATACCGATTTATGTATTATCCCTTTTTAATTTTCTCAGTGGATTTTTTCTTGAAAATGCGTTCTGCCATGTTCAGAATGTGAGGTAAGAATTTGAAGTTCTTGCCCTTTTAGAGGTTAGATGTTAGAAGTAAGAGGTAAGAGTTTAAGCTCTAACCTCTTATTTCTTTTATAACAAACTTGCTTTAATAAGGAAAACAAACTTTAGGCTTGAACTCTTACTTCTTACCTCTAACCTCTAACTTCTAAAAGGGTAAGAGTTTAAGCTCTAACCTCTTATTTCTTTTATACCGTTATATTCAGCAAATAACGTCTTTGCCAAACTCTAGCCTCTAGTCAGATATTCTTTCATCACCTGATACAGCTTTTCAATCTGGAACGGCTTTGCAAGGTGGTCGTTCATGCCCGCGTCGAGAGCCGCTATTTTGTCCTCCTCAAACGCGTTCGCCGTCATTGCCACAATCGGAATGTTCGCCAGAACGGGATCGCTTAATTTGCGGATTTCGCGTGTTGCCTGATAGCCGTCCATTATCGGCATCATCACGTCCATAAGCACCAGGTCAATTTCACCGTTGCTGTTCTTTACGGCTTCTACCGCCTCCTGCCCGTTCACTGCCGTCCGTGCGTTAATTCCCGCTTCTTCGAGTATTGCAACAGCAATTTCACGGTTCAGTTCAACATCATCTACAAGCAGCACCGTCTTGCCTGCAAATTCCTCCGGGATAATGTCCTGCTCGCCCTCGGAGGTATTGTCGGAGGTTTGCAGAACGTTGTACAAATCGGACATAAACAGCGGTTTCGCGCAAAATGCCGTAACTCCCGCCTGCCTTGCTTCGGCTTCAATATCCGTCCAGTCATATGCGGTGAGAATGATTATGGTCGCGGCGTCTCCTACTTCACCGCGAATTTGCCGAACGACTTCAATGCCGTTCATATCGGGCATCAGCCAGTCGATTATGTACACTTTAAACGGATCGTTTTGCTCCGCAGCGTATTTAGCGCGGTAGACAGCTTCTTTTCCCGAAGTTGTCCACTCTGCCCTGAG